>JAPOVX010000293.1:47813-80518 GCA_026707935.1 Paracoccaceae bacterium | reverse complement strand
TCGATGTCGCCAAGTCCCTCGTCACCGCTGGCGACGGAGAAATCTACGTCCTTCCGTCGATGGTGAATGTCCAGCAAATCTACTTCCGTCGCGACATCCTTGACGCCGCCGGGATTTCAACCGAACAACCTGGGAACTGGCGAGAACTGATCGACCGGGCAAAGGAGGTCAAGGACAAAACAGGCGCGTACGGGCTGCTGTTTCCTGCTGGTGTCACATGGGGTGGCGGAGCGTTCGGAGAAGGCTTCACCTACCTGATCATGGGAAGTTCGACGCCGCAGATCGCCAATGACGACGGCACTCTCAACCTGAAGGGGCCGGGCATCATGGATGTGTTCGGGGTCTACGAGGAGTTGATTGCCAATGATCTGATGCCGATCGACCCGTTACTGGGTCCGGAACCCTGGATCATTCCCAAGTACGAAATGTTTCCGGCGGGTGAACTCGCGGCGACAACATGCGGCACATGGTGTTACATTTACGATTGGGGTCCGGAATCCCGCAATCCCATACCGAATGTAACGGATGCAGTGGGTACCTGGGCGGTTCCCGGGCAGGACGGTGGGCAATATGTCCTCGTTGACATCGACAGCCCCTGGGGCGTGAATGCCGATGCGGCGGACGTCGACAAAGCCAAACAGGTTCTCCTGGAGCTCGGTTCGGTGGAAGTTGCTGCCGCCTACGCCGAAAAGCTCGGCAACATTCCGGCTCGGAAGGACGCTGCGGACAATGCGGACTTCCAGGCGCTCAAGGCGCTGGTCCCAATCCACATGAACGTTGACGACGGTGTGTTTCTCAAGACAGCCACGGGATTTTCAGTTGTCTCGGAAGGTGTGGCCCGCGCCACCGAAGCCCTGTTGCGCGGTGAAACGGACGCTGCCGGCGCGCAGGCAATTCTTGTCGAGTACGCCACCGATCT
Source organism: Paracoccaceae bacterium (assembly GCA_026707935.1). Classification (GTDB taxonomy): domain Bacteria; phylum Pseudomonadota; class Alphaproteobacteria; order Rhodobacterales; family Rhodobacteraceae; genus JAPPHA01. Next base: position 79,599 of record JAPOVX010000293.1, on the reverse strand, counting down.
TCTCGGAGAAGATGTCGTAAAGTGATCCCACCGGGCATTTTTCCGGCATCAATTCGAGATCGACACCTAGAAATGCGGAGCCGGTTGCCTCGGCATCGGCTCCGCTTCTGACCGCGACCAAAAGCTGATAGCGTTCGCGGATGGCGATCGCGGCATATCAGAAACGCGCAAAGCGGCAATTGCTGCTACTCTTGGCGCCTTCAGCAGTCTTGCTTGGCGCCTTGGTCATCTATCCGGCATTCTATTCGATATATCTCAGCCTCACCAACGAAGCGCTCTCCGGACCGGCTGCGCTGAATCCGCGTTTCGTCGGGACCAGGAACTACGTCCGGCTATTCACGGACGGAGACTTCTGGAATTCGCTGGTGGTGACCTTCTGGTTTGTCCTCGGGTCAGCGATCATCGGACAGTTCATTCTTGGACTTGTTGCCGCCATCCTTCTGAGGCGGCCATTCCGGCTCAGGCCGGTGATCAACGCCATCATACTCATGCCTAACGCGGTGCCGGAGGTCGTTGCCGGCTTCATGTGGGTGAGCATGCTTGCAGGCGGCGAACACGCAACCCTGAACAAGATCGTCGCATGGTTCGGAATCCCGCCACAGAACTGGCTTGCAACATTCCCGCTGACGATGATCATAATCGTCAACACCTGGCGCGGAATCGCATTTGCGATGATCCTCCTGACTTCGGGAATAAGCTCAATCTCGCACGAGCTTTACGAAGCCGCCCGGATGGACGGCGCAACCGTGCGCCAGATTTTCCTGAGGATCACGCTACCCCTGCTCATGCCGACAATCTTTCTTTACATGCTCGTGTCGACGGTCACGACGATTTCGCTGTTCGGCCTTGTCTACGCCCTAACCCGCGGCGGTCCGGGAGGAGCGACCGAAATCATCGGGATTTACATTTTCAACCAGTCCTTCACGGCGTTTCAGCTCGGCTTCGGATCCGCGGTCGCCGTCGTCATGCTGGCGATTTCGCTTGTCATCGGAATTGCCTATGTGCGGCTCCTGAGGGTGCAGGTCTAGAGATGTCTGGCGTTTCACCCGGTGAACGGGCCCGGGCTCGGGCGGCAGAGGCTGCCGCCGGCTTCATCCTCGTATTGATCTGTCTCTACTGTGCAATACCGTTCGTCTGGGTTTTTGTCGCTTCCGTCGATGCGGAGCCGAGCCAGTTCCTGAAAATGCCGCGGTCATGGTCGCCGCATCACTATACAAGCATATTCGGCCAGCATGACGGAATCCGGTGGATCGCAAATTCCGCGATCGTTGTTGGCTCTGCGACTCTCATCGTCATTGTCCTTGGCGGCCTCGGCGGCTATTCCCTCTCGCGCAGCCGAGGCTGGTGGCGGCGACCGTTCCTGTACACGATTATCCTGATACGCGTCGTGCCGCCCACGGCGTTGATCGTTCCGTTGTACAAGGTGCTCCTGACGGCAAACCAGCCCGTTGAATTCATCGTGCGGGCGATCATGCCGTCTGGACTGGTCCGTTCGTCGATGCATATCGTGGGATTCGTGAACGGTTATCTCGGGATCATTCTGGTCCTTGCGGCCACCCAACTGCCACTCGCCTTGTGGATCATGAAAACCTATTTCGACACGATTCCAAGGGATTACGAAGAGGCTGCCCTGATGGACGGGGCAACGCTCCTGCAGCGTATCCGCAAGGTCCTGATCCCGCTGGCGCTCCCCGGCCTGGCAGCTGCAGGGCTTTTCGCCTTCATCATTGCCTGGGGCGATTTTCTGATGCCGCTGATCTTTCTGTCTTCGAACGAATTGCAGACTTTGCCGCTCGGCCTGTTCCGAGCCTACATGCGAGTAAACCAGATGGACTTCGGCTTCATGGCGGCGCTTGCCGTCATTTACACGCTGCCTGCGGTCATTGCGTTTGGTTTCGCGAGACGATTCCTGGTTCAGACTTTTAGCGGCGGTGTCAAGGGCTGACCCGCAAGGAAGGAAAACGCGGTGGCTACGATTGAACTCAGGGACGTCAGCAAGTCCTTCGGCAACGTGGACGTCGTGAAGGGCGTCAGCATTGCAATCGAGGATGGTCAATTCACGGTGCTTGTCGGGCCAAGCGGCTGCGGAAAGACAACACTCCTGCGCCTGATCGCAGGTCTGGAGTCAATCGATTCTGGCGACCTCCTCCTCGACGGAAAGCGTCTGAATGACACCGCACCGGACAAGCGCGGAATCGCAATGGTCTTTCAGTCCTATGCACTCTATCCGCACATGACGGTCGCACAAAACATAGGGTTCTCGCTGGATCTGAAGAATGTGCCCAAACGGAAAGTTCGCAGAGAGGTTCAGGAAGTGGCCGAGATCCTCCAGTTGTCGGACCTGCTCGACCGCCGCCCTGCGGCCCTCTCGGGAGGACAGAGGCAAAGAGTGGCAATCGGTCGGGCCATTATCAAAAAACCCTCCGTCATTCTCTTTGACGAACCCTTGAGCAATCTCGACGCGTCCTTGCGGGTCCAGATGCGCGGCGAATTGCAACGGCTGCACCAGACCCTGTCAGCAACCGTTGTTTATGTCACCCACGATCAGGTCGAAGCGATGACCATGGCTGACAAGATTGTGGTCGTCAGAGATGGCGAAGTCGCGCAGTCGGCCGAGCCGATCGAACTGTACAAGCATCCTGCTGACACTTTTGTCGGAACCTTCATTGGATCACCGCAGATGAACCTGCTACAGGCGACTGCGCGGCGGCGCGCAGACGGAGGAACAGAGGTCCGCACCGACAATGGATGGATTATCGGTTTGCCGAACGGCCAGTCCCTTGCGGACGGTCAGCGGGTTCAGATTGGCATCCGGCCAGAACATCTGAAGCTGTCAGCGAATGCGACGTCAGGTGTCTCCTGGCACGTTCACGTTGTCGAGCGGCTTGGGGTTGAAACCTACGTGACGGTCGGAACCCGTGGGAGTTCCGTAATCGCCCGCCTCGAAGGCGATGTGAACGTGCAAGTCGGGGATTCTGTAGGCTTGGAGGCAAAGGCGAGCGAATGCCATGCGTTTGACGGAACCGGGAAGGCTATCGCATAGCGATGAAACAAGTCCTCCTGCCCGGCAAGGGGAAATGAATGGGACGACGCGTGACAATCTGGACGGAGGCATGCATTCAACGTGAACGGGCCGACACGTCATCCTTATATCCAGGCGGTATGGATGCAGCGATCGCCGGCGGATTCGTCGATGACGGGTTCATATTGTGCACGGCGGGCTTAGACCATTCGGATCATGGGCTGCCTCCCGAGACGCTCGAGGTGACGGATGTTCTCGTATGGTGGGGGCACGAGGCCCATGAGGACGTATCCGGTGATCGGGTTGACCGCGTGCAGCGACGGGTTCTCTCCGGAATGGGTCTCGTGGTCCTTCATTCAGGCCATCATTCGAGGATCTTCAAGCGATTGATGGGTACCAGTTGCAATCTGGCATGGCGTGAACAACCGCAAGGCGAGACGGAACGGGTGTGGGTTGTTGCCCCGTCGCATCCGGTGGCCGAAGGCCCGCCATCGAGTTTCGACATTCCCCAATCGGAGAAGTATGGCGAACCCTTCGACATTCCATCTCCTGACGAACCGGTGTTTCTTTCCTGGTTTCAAGGAGGTGAAGTGTTTCGAAGGGGGTGCGCATTCCGGCGCGGCCGTGGTCGGATATTTATTTCGGGCCGGGCCATGAAACGTTCCCGATCTATTTCAACCCGCATGTCCGGAGTGACATTGCAAATGCAATCAGGTGGGCACGACAGCCGCACGCGGATGGCCGCGTTCTGGCGAACTGGCACCGGCCGAATCCCAATCTCCTGGAGATGTGACTTGACCCAAAATGAGGCAAGTGGAACGCCAACACCGCAAGCACTGCACGAAGCGGAATTGTGTGGAAGACATTAGATGAATCAAACGGTAACCCGGATGCGGAAAAGGCGAATAACCTCGGTAGAATTGGCCAAACTGACTGGATTTTCTTCCGCGACCGTTTCGCGGGCCTTCTCCCCGACCGCCAGCATCAAGAAAGCGACCAGAGAAGCCATCCTTTCGGCTGCTATCGAGCACAACTACCAACCAAGCGCCATTGCCCGGACATTGCACAGCCAGCGGTCGCGCCTGGTGGTGATTGTGGTGAACACGATCGCCAACCCATGCGAAGCCGAGGAACTGGACGCATTGGTCCATAGGCTTCAGGACCGCCGGTTGGTTCCGATTATCCTGTGTTGCGCTGCGATCGAAGATCGCATGACTTTGATGCGGTTTGCCTCAACCTATCACGTCGATGAGGTGATCATTTTTTCGGATATGTTTTCGGCAGAGGACGCAATCCGGATTTTTGACGGGATCCGTCCGATCATGGTGGCCGTGGACCCCGTCGACGAACCGAATGTGGATTCGATCGAGATCGACGGAAGATTCGCGGCTGCCGAAATCATCGAGAAAGTTGTCAACGATGGACGCAGGCGCTTCGCCTACCTTGCGGGACGAAAATCAAGCTGGATAGACCAGAAGCGGCGCGACTGGTTCGCGACCGCACTCGAAGCGCATGGACTGCGGTTCGAGGCGTTTGGCCATGGTGATTACACCTATGATTCAGGGTTCAAGGAGGCCGTGTTGTTGTTGCGACGCAACGGCATTGATGCATTGATTTGTGGCAACGACGTGATGGCAATTGGCGCGCGCGACGCGGCAGTGCGTTTGCTTGGACGCCGTATTCCCAAGGATCTGGCAATCGTCGGACAGGACGGGATCTCGATGGCCGGTTGGGATTGTCATGACCTGACCACGCTTGCGCAGGACTATGACGTGTTCACAGATAAGATAATCCAGCTCATCGAGTTCGACCCGCCCGAACCCGTTACGCCCCGGAGAATAAAGCTGCAGTGCTTCCCGAGATGGGGCGCGACAGCCTGAATCTTCTGCCCAGTCGCTACGGCGCCTCGGCTGCGACCGTCGCGGGTCAGGTGCCTGTGCCTCAGCATGTAACGGCCACGGTCGGAGACTCGGTCACGTGCCGCCCGGGGCCGGATTGCCATGTTGTTCTCAATCCCTTTACGGGCATCGGGATAGCGTTCCCGTCGGCACACGCCCGAGTCGAGAGCAACCGGCCCCGGCCACGTGTAGGTCACTTGATTCTTTCCGCAACGAGCGCACCATCTGCGCCCGTCGCCTGAAAACGGCCTTGAGAGCTAGAGGGCGAAGCCCCGTGCCTTGCCGGTTTGACTCGTACATGACGGCGTCTATGCAAGGCCAAAACTCGGGGCAGGGCAGCAGGATACGAAAACCATGGACATCATTCGCAGACCCGAAGACCCGGCAACACTGGATCCCGGCGCAAGTCCCTCGATCCCGGTGCGCAAGCCACTGCTCTTTCTCGCGCTCCGGCCATATCTGCCGGACACGACATTTGAGACAAGACCAAACGGACATCGCCCGAAATCTTACAAACACACGCGAAATACCGAACATTCGGATCAATTTTTTCGTGAATATTCCTTGGATTACATGCGCGCCGCGATGTTTGGTCGGACGGCGAACAGAATATCCCGTGCACAACCCGTTGCACGCGCACCGTCCCGAACTGATGCCGACCATTCGAAGTGGACGGTTACCGGAATCTGCCTGCACGCCGAGGAGATAGACACACTCGACTTGCACCGAATTCTGCGCCGGTCAGTTGTGCTGATGGAAAAGGCAGTACTTTCAGTTGCTATTCAGCCACAACTTTCTGGGCGCGCTCCGTTGTCCTCGAACCGGGTTCCAAGCCGTGGCGCTCTTCAACTTCCGACAGGGATTGGCTGGAAACCAGCCGTCTTCATAGCATGTTCAGGCCTGACTCGGCGCCGGGTTTTTTGGCCTCCAAAGGGTCATTCTCGCACCGCCAAAAGACGGGGGTTCCGGGGTCGAAAACCGTTACAGAACCAACCGGCGTTTTGATCAAGGACGGGAACACCGCAGGATTCTGCCGCCTGGTCAGGGTGATTGTCGGGCGATTCACGGGCATGCGGTAAAACCCGGCACCGTTCAGCGAAACGAAAGCCTCGAGTTGGTCAAGCGCGTCGTGGTCATCGAAAACCTGGGCAACGCACGGAAGCGCGTTGGGGGCAGAGAATATCCCGGCGCATCCACTGTGGGTTTCCTTGTCGGCCGTTCTGTGTGGAGCACTGTCGGTCCCGAGGAAAAACCGCGGGTTTCCGCTTGTTGCCGCCTCGATCAGCGAAATCCTGTGAGCCTCTCGCTTGGCTACGGGGAGGCAATAGTAGTGGGGGCGAACGCCCCCGGCCAGGATGTGGTTCCGGTTGATCAAAAGGTGATGGGCGGTGATGGTAGCGGCAATCCGGTCGCCGCCGGATTCCACGTAATCGACTCCTTCCCTGGTCGTGACATGCTCGAGGATGACCTTCAGGTCGGGAAGAGCGCGCCTCAAGGGCTCGAGAACGGATTCGATGAACACGGCTTCCCGGTCGAAAATATCGACATCGTGGTCCGTGACTTCCCCGTGCACGCAGAGCGGGCAGCCGGCACTTGCCATGGCTTCGAGAACAGACATCGCGCGCGCGATATTGCGAACGCCGGAGTCCGAATTGGTGGTCGCACCGGCCGGATAGAGCTTGACCGCGGAAACGACCCCGTCCGAATAGGCCGAAACGACGTCCAGAGGATCGGTCGTCTCGGTCAGGTAAAGGGTCATCAGGAACCGAAAGTCGTTCCCCGCGGGCAAGGCGTTCTCAAGGCGGCGGCGGTACCTGATCGCGTCATCCGTCGTGACAACTGGAGGAACGAGGTTGGGCATGACGAGCGCACGGGAAAAATGCCGGAGCGATTCAGGCAGGACGCCGCGCATGAGTTCGCCGTCCCTGAGGTGCAGGTGCCAGTCGTCAGGTCGACGAATTGTCAGCTTCTGAATCATGTCGAGAATCGTTTAAAACCGGTCATTGGCCCGAAACTCTGGCGCTCGCGTCATCCCCGAGCGTCGGCAGTATCCGACTCTCGAGAATGCGCGACGTGATTGGCCCGGCGTGCCTGAGAATGATCTCGCCGTTCGCATCGATCACGAAGGTCTCGGGCACGCCGTAAATTCCCCAATCGAGCCCGGTGCGGCCATTCGGATCGGCGGCGAGCGTAACGAACGGGTTGCCCAGTTCGGCAAGGAACTGCGCCGCGTGCTCCGGTTTATCCTTGTAATTGATGCCGTGGACCGGGATGCCCGCACGCGCGAGCTTTTCGAGACTCGGATGTTCGGCCCGGCACGGAGCGCACCAACTCGCCCAGAAATTGACCAGCTTGATCCGGTCAGCCTCCAGATCGTTCATGCCTGTTATCGGGGAATCAACGGTACGGAGATGTTCGATCGTCAGGGCAGGCGTCTTGCGGCCGACGAAGGCGCTTGGAAGCTGGTCGGGGTCGGGGCGCTCCAGGGCAAGGGCGAAAAGAACGGCGAGCGCCGTAAACCCGGCCGCAACGAGAATGATCAGGAAACGTGGCGATATTCTAGTCACTCTCGTGTTTCTCCGCCTCTCGCAACCACCGCCTGCTCCTTCCGGCCTTGATGAGCGTATGAACGACAAGTGCGGCGATGAGCACGGCTGCGATGCCGTAGGCCGTAAGGACGTTGATCGCGCTTTCGTTGAATCCGGAAATCAAAGTCAACTTCTCCGTGCACGAATTGCTTCAAGCCGGCGAAGCCTGATTTCATGCCGCGTGCCGAGCACGACCAATGTGACGAAGAGAAGGACGAACCCGGCGATGCAGACGACCAGGGGATAGTAGAACGCGTTGTCGATATGCGTTTCCCGGTCGAGGGAGAGGGTCGAACCCTGGTGCAGGCCCTGGGACCAGAAGAGGACGGCGTAGCGCGACAACAATGCGAAGACGGATCCGACAATGCACAGGATTGACGTCAGGTCGGCGGCCTGGTCCGATTCATCGAGAGCCTTCCACAGGCCGATGTAGCCCACGTAAAAAAGCGCAAGGATCAGGAATGACGTCAGCCGGGGATCCCAGACCCAGTAGGTCCCCCAGGCAGGCTTGCCCCAGATGGCTCCCGTCGCCAGTGCAACCAGGGTCAGCGTGAAGCCAACGGGCGCGGCCGCCTTGGCCGCAAGGGCGGAAACGTGGTGCCGCCGAACCAGCCAGATCAGCGACGCCGCGAGCATCATGAGCCAACCATTGATTGCCATCAGCGCCGCCGGGACATGCAGGAACATGATCTTGACGTTCGGGCCGTGTTGATAATCGTCAGGTGTGAAAATAAGGCCCCAAGACACGCCGACGGCCAGGGAACAGCAGGTCAGGACAACCAGGTAAGGAAGGATCCGGTCGGACACGGTCATGAACAGCGATGGATTCGCGTATTGCCAGAGCGAGTTGCGATTTCGCTGACGGGAGTGCGTGTTGTTCCACATGGCAGACCAGAGTTCACTCGACGCTTGCACGCAAGGCGGCCGCTGTCGCGAAAGGCATGGTTGCCGCCGACACGAGGGTCAACCCGGTCAAGTACACAATTGCGACATCATATGACTGGGTGGCGACGGGAACCTGTATCGCCTGAACCCCGAAAATCAATGTCGGAACGCACATAGGAAGGACAAGAATTGACAGGAGTAGACCGCCGCGCCTGACCCTGAGAGTCAGGGCTGCGTTGAATGTGCCGACGAAACTCAGGGCTGGCGTTCCCACGACGAGGCTCAGAACCAGCCACAGGCTGGAACTGGCGGAATAGTTCAAGAGAAACGCCGGCACGGGGGCGATAACGGCAAGGGGCAGACCGGTGGTCACCCAGTGGGCGCATGCCTTGGCCACCGCGATCCCTTCCGGCGGCAATGGGCTTGTCATCAGGGCCTCGAGAATCCCGTCCTCGTGATCCTGCCGAAAGATCTTTTCCAGGGACAACAACGATGAAAGCAGGACGCCCACCCAAATGACGGCAGGCGCGAGTATCTGGAGTTGCTCCGGATCAGGGCCGATCGCGATGGCGGTAATGACGACCAGAAGCAAAAGGAACGCCAGGGCAAGGCCAGAATTGCTTCCTGACTTGAGGGCCAATTCGCAGTCCCGGCGAAACAGTGCCAGCATCAGGCGAATTCCGGTCGAGAACGGGTTTCCCGGGTCGGCCCGGCCGAGACACCGGAATAAATGGACTCGCCATCAGTTTTTCCTTCTGCCATGCCGGAGTGTACGGCCAGATCAATGGATGCCGCACTGTCCGAAAACTCCGGTTTCTGACTGGTCAGGACTGCCTGCCCACCCGCTTCAAGGTGATCCTCCAGGAGTGTCCCGAACCCTGTGATCGAATCGGCATCCAGTGCCGTTGTCGGCTCGTCCAGTAACCACACGGCTCGACCGGCGGCGTGAATCCGCGCGATTCCGAGCCGGCGACGCTGACCTGCGGAAAGCGATCCGGCGGGTTGATCAATGTACGGCGTGATGTTGAGCAATTCGGCGGCTTTCTGTGTCCGGACGTCTGCGTCCTTGCCAAAGTACCCGTGAACATTGGCCCAGAACCGGAGATTGTCGGCGACGCTCATCGTCGCGGTGACGGCGCTCCTGTGGCCGAGGAACGTCGACTGGTCGGAATCGATCCTGATCGTTCCCGAAGCGGGACGGGCGAGTCCCGCGAGGCAACGCAGCAAGGTTGTCTTTCCGCTGCCGTTTGGACCGTGTACAACGAGGAGACCGCCCGGTCCGACACGAAATCCAACGCCCGAAAAAATCAGCCGTGAGCCATATCGACATGCAAGGTCGGTGACTTCAAGGTCCATGGGACGTTCCTCGTGCCGCATGTGAGGATTGCGACGTTTCGGTGATCGATTCGTCGCCCTGACGTGACGAGCCGACCGACCCGGATTGGCGACGTACGGAATGCAGGGTTTTGGATTTGGAGGCAAGTATTCATTGGATATCCGGACACGGCCTTGAAAATCCCGGCGCAGCGAAAAGGACCGGGCCGGGAGCGGCAAGAAAGCAGGTATTTGGCGGTGTCACGCTGACGCCGATACCCTTCAGCCTGCCTGTAGAACGGAGTCGGGCATACAGGTCAATCAATTCTGCCGAGGGCTGACCTGGTCAATCTTGTATCGCCTCTATCGCTGGTGCATATGCGACTCATTCAAGGTCAAGCGGCGGAGTTGGAGATGGTTGTCGCGGTCGGACGCAACAGTTTCGGAACCAGGACTTCTCTGGATACCGGGCACGGTCACATCGATTACTACTCGATCCGGGCGGCCGAAAGCGCCGGCCTGGGCGAATTTTCCAAGCTTCCGGCCGTCCTTAACGTCGTGCTCGAGAACATGCTCCGGTTCGAGGACGGGACAAGCGTCGATGCCGACGACATCCGTGCTTTTTCCGATTGGGGCAGGAACGGCGGCAGGAATCCCAAGGAGATTTCCTACCGGCCGGCGCGCGTGCTCATGCAGGATTTTACCGGTGTTCCGGCCGTGGTCGATCTCGCGGCAATGCGCGACGGCATTATTGAACTCGGGGGAGATCCGGAAAAGATCAATCCGCTGACCCCGGTCGACCTCGTCATCGACCATTCGGTCATGATCGACGAATTCGGCAATCCGCGTGCATTCAGGGTCAATGTGGAACGCGAATACGAACGAAACCTGGAAAGGTATACCTTCCTGAAATGGGGGCAGGCGGCGTTCGAGAACTTTCGGGTCGTGCCTCCCGGAACCGGAATTTGCCACCAGGTCAATCTGGAGTACCTGTCGAGGACGGTCTGGAAAGACCAGGATCGGGACGGGGCCTGGATCGCGTTTCCCGACACCCTTGTCGGGACGGATTCTCACACGACCATGGTCAATGGGTTGGCGGTTCTGGGTTGGGGCGTCGGCGGGATCGAGGCAGAGGCGGCTATGCTCGGCCAGCCGGTGTCGATGCTCATTCCGGAGGTCGTCGGCTTCCGGCTAACCGGAACCATGGTTGAAGGCACGACTGCCACGGATCTGGTGCTCAAGGTCGTTGCAATGCTCCGCGAGAAGGGGGTCGTGGGCAAGTTCGTCGAGTTCTTCGGTGACGGGCTGGATACGTTACCGCTGGCGGACCGTGCCACGATTGCGAACATGGCGCCAGAATACGGGGCCACGTGCGGGTTTTTCCCTGTCGATACTGAAACACTGAGATATCTCGAGGTTTCGGGACGTGATCGCGAAGGGATCGCCCTGGTCGAGGCTTTTGCCAAGGAAAACGGAATCTGGCGGGGAACGGATTACTCCCCGATCTATACGGATACGCTGGAGCTGGACATGAGCACGATCGTTCCGGCGATTTCAGGCCCGAGGCGTCCGCAGGATTTTGTCCCGTTGTCCAAGGCGAAGTCGGCCTTCGCCAACGAGATGACCAGCAATTTCAAGCGTCCCCTCGACAAGACCGTCCCGGTCAACGGCGAGGACTATGACATCTCATCGGGCAAGGTGGTCATTGCGTCGATCACATCATGCACCAACACGTCGAACCCCTATGTCATGATCGGGGCCGGACTGGTTGCGAGAAAGGCGAGGGCGCTCGGACTGCAGGTCAAACCCTGGGTCAAGACGTCTCTCGCACCGGGGTCGCAGGTTGTTTCGGACTATCTTGAGGCTTCGGGGCTGCAGGAAGATCTGGACGCGCTTGGGTTCAACCTCGTGGGGTACGGTTGCACGACCTGTATCGGCAACTCCGGACCCATCCAGGAAGAGATCAGCGCCGCGATCCATGACAATGACCTCGTCGCCGTTTCGGTCCTGTCGGGCAACCGCAACTTCGAGGGAAGGATCTCTCCAGACGTCCGGGCCAACTACCTGGCATCCCCTCCGCTGGTCGTTGTCTATGCGCTTGTCGGAGACATCGGGATCGATCTGACAAACGAGCCGGTCGGGCAGGATGGCGACGGCAGGGACGTATTCCTCAAGGATATCTGGCCTGCGACATCGGAGATTGCGGAAATCGTCGACAAGACGGTGACCCGTGAGGCGTTCGAAAGGAAGTACGCCGAAGTCTTTGCCGGGGACGAACGATGGCGCCAGGTCCGCACGACCGACAGCCTGACATATGACTGGCCGGCGGTTTCGACCTATGTTCGGAAACCTCCGTATTTTGAAGGAATCACACCCGAGCCGGGCGAGATTTCGGACGTTCGAGACGCGAGAATCCTCATGATGCTGGGCGACATGGTGACGACGGACCACATTTCGCCGGCGGGATCCTTCAGGGACACGACGCCGGCCGGCCGGTACCTGACGGAACGGCAGGTGCCGCCGAAGGAATTCAATTCCTACGGTTCGCGGCGGGGAAACCACGAGATCATGGTTCGCGGAACCTTCGGGAATATCCGCATCAGGAACGAGATGCTGTCCGGTGTCGAGGGCGGGTTCACGAAAGGGCCCGACGGAAACGAGAAGCCCGTGTATGACGCCGCCATGGAGTACGCGGCGGCAGGAACGCCGTTGGTGGTCGTTGCCGGAAGCCAGTACGGCGCCGGGTCATCCCGCGACTGGGCGGCAAAAGGTGTCGCGCTCCTGGGAGTCAAGGCGGTTATCGTTGAGAACTTCGAGCGGATTCATCGATCCAACCTGGTCGGCATGGGGGTGGTTCCGTTCGAGTTCACCGGCGGCGACACGAGACATTCGCTTTCCCTGACGGGAGACGAATCGATCACGATTACCGGCCTGGAAGGTCAACTCGCTCCGGGTTCGGACTGCGCGGCGGCCATCACGTATTCCGACGGCAAGACGAGGAATATTACCCTCAAGTGTCGTATCGATACCGAAGTCGAGATTTCCTACGTCAGGAACGGTGGAGTTCTGCCGTTTGTTCTTCGCAACCTCGCGGGAGTCGGTCAATCCTGAGGCATGAGTTCAATTGCGCAGGCAAACCGAACGGCCACGACATTTGAATCCCCTGGTGACGATCCGAATTCCTGCTGATCAAGTTGGCTCGCAAGGTATTTATTGGACCGGTTTCTCCGCAGGTGGGAAGATCGCCTAATCGTGAATTGCGTCACGACGAGGAATGTTGATAGGTCGATTTGCCATGATGCGCTTGATTGGAATTGTCTGGACGTCCTGTATCTGGGCGTTTTCTTCTGTCCCCGTGTTGGCCGGACCGATTCTGGTCGAGTTGTACACGAGCCAGGGCTGTTCGTCCTGTCCGCCTGCCGATCGATTCCTGACGGAACTGGCGAAACAGGACGATGTCATCGCTCTCGGCATGCATGTGGATTACTGGGACTATATCGGTTGGAAGGACGAATTCGCGATCGCCGAATTCACTCCGCGGCAGGCTGCCTACAACATGCGCCTGATGAGTCCGTACAGGTTGGTCACGCCCCAGATCATCTTGCACGGCGTCGCCCAATTCGCGGGCGGCCGAATTCGGGGAGTCCCTGAAGAGATCGAATCCCTCCAACGACAGCCGGAGCCTGTCGAGTTCATCGTGAAAAGGGCCGGCGAACGGTTGACGATTCGTCTCGAGCCAAAGGAGCAAGGCCGCGAGGTCTGCACGGCCGGCTGCAGCATTTACCTGGCTGAAATCACGCCCGAAGCAACGATCAAGATCGAACGAGGCGAAAACAGGGGGCGAACGATCCTGTACACCAATGTCGTCGACTCGTGGAAACGGGCGGCAACGTGGAACGGACAGGAGAAAAAGCAGCTATCAGGACAAGTTGATCCGTCCGCAGTTTTGGTCGCTGTGCTCCAGGAGGGCAGGACCGGCCCTATTGTCGCCGTCCGCCAGGTCGATTAGTTTCTGGAGAGGACAATCGATTCCTCAAGATGATGCAACAGCGGCTGGCTGGTGGAGTGTATTTTTCCTGAAAGAATTGTCGGAAGGCGGGTCGGGTTTCCCGGTTTGACCCCGCATCGAGTTTCCTGGAAATTGGAATAGCCCGGAACAGGTACCGCTGCAAAAACGAGCATCTGTCACGCTTGGGATTTTCGTTTCACCGCATGCCGCCCTCTTCTCGGCGCCGAGCGTATGCGTTCACGAACCGAGTCGTGCTCTTCTTTCGATCAGGCTGCAGGCGGCAAACGCTACTGCGGCTACGCAAACGATGGACGGACCGGCTGGAGTATCAAGCACGTAGGCGGCACGCAGGCCAGCCAGTGCCGAGATGGCGCCGATTGCTCCGGCTATCATGGCCATGGCCTCGGGTGTTCGGGCAAGGCCGCTGGCAGCGGCGGCGGGGATGATCAACATGGCTACGATAAGCAGAACACCGACAACCTTGATTGCCACGGCAACGGTGATCGCCAGGGCCAGCGTCAGGATCAATTGTTCGTGACGGGGATCGAGCCCACTGGCACAGGCCAGTTCTTCGTTCAGGGTCGAGGTCAAAAGCGCTGACCAGCGCCAGGCGATCAGAGCAATGACCAGCGCGCCACCACCCCAGATCACGACAAGGTCAATGCGCGAGACAGCCAGGATGTCACCAAAGAGATAGGCCATGAGATCGACGCGGATGCCGGATAGGAACGATACCGCCACAAGTCCGAACGCAAGGGAGGAATGGGCCAGAACGCCCAGAAGCGTATCCATGGTATAGCCCCGCCACGCCAAAAGTGTCGCCGTCACGGCCATCACCAGCGCCACCGCCACCGTGCCCGCAAAGATCGATGCCTGCAATGCCAGGGAAAGAGCGACACCCAGAATTGCTGCGTGGGCCGTTGTTTCTCCGAAATAGGCCATGCGCCGCCAGACGACGAAGCAGCCAAGCGGAGCCGCTGCAAACGCCACGCCGATCCCCGCCAACGTCGCACGCGTCATGAAATCGTCGAGCATTATTCCGCCGCCATCGTCGAAGGGACGTCGTGATCGTGGTCATGATCGTGACGATAGAGTGCCAGGGCGCCGCCCGTTCCTGCGCCAAAGAGCATACGGTATTCCGGTGCCGAGGCGACCACAGCGGGCGTCCCTTCGCAACAGATATGGCCGTTGAGGCAAATCACCCGGTCGGACGTGCTCATGACAACGTGTAGCTCATGGCTGATCATCAGAACCGCGCAGCCGGTTTCGTGCCTTACCGTCTCGATCTGGCGATAGAAAGCCGCCGAACCCGGTTGGTCGAGGCCCTGAGTAGCTTCGTCAAGCAAAAGGATCTCTGGCCGGTTGATCAGGGCGCGGGCCAAAAGCACGCGCTGAAACTGCCCGCCCGAAAGTTGTGACATCTGGCGTTCCAACGTGTCCGGCACTCCCGCCTCTTCAAGTGAAACCTTGCGGGCATCCGGCGAAACGCGATCGGTGAGCTTCAGGAACCGATCAACCGTGATCGGCAGGGTTGGATTGATGTGCAACTTCTGCGGCACATATCCGATTCGCAGGCCGGGTTTGCACTTGACCCTCCCGCTGTCCGGTCGGTGCGCGCCAACGATGGCGCGCAGGAGGCTGGTCTTGCCCGAGCCATTTGGGCCGACAATGGTGACGATCTCCCCCCGCTCGATCGTCAGGCTGACATGACGCAGTGCCGTGTGGGCACCGTAGCGGATGCAGAGATCTTCAACGGAAACCAGGTTCATGAGCCGGTTTTCGTGGCGCAGGCGGGACATACGCCTTCGGCTTCCACAACCGTGCGTTCGACCCGGAATCCCGCCGCGCGGGCGGCGGCCCCGAGGGCGCCGCTGGTCGGCGCCGATTGCGTCTCGGCCACGGTATCGCACAGGCGGCAGATCATGAAGGCCGGCGAATGGGTTTGACCGGGATGGGCACATGCAACGAAGGCATTCAGGCGTTCAAGCTTGTGTACGAAGCCGTGGGCGACCAGGAAGTCGAGCGCGCGGTATGCCACCGGCGGCTGGGAGCCGAATCCCACCTCGCGCAGTAGATCGAGGATCTCATAGGCGCCAAGTGCGCGATGCTCCCGCAGGAGAAATTCCAGAACCTTGCGGCGCACCGGGGTCAAGCGCAGCCTCTCGTTCTCGCAGCGTGTTTCGGCGGCTGCAATCGCGTCTTCGATGCAGGCCGAATGATCGTGCTGCGCGAATCCGACCGGGACGATGTTTCTGGCTGACACGATTCGAACCCTTCTTGTTATGTTATTCCATTTCTATTATACAGAGCGCAATGTTATAAAATCACACGGAGGATCCGATGTCCAGAAAATTTCTTCCCCTCTCGGTCACAGCGGCACTGATGGGCAGTACCGCGATGGGGGATGTCCCGAACGTTGCCGCCGATATAGCGCCCGTGCATTCATTGGTGGCCCGCGTGATGGAGGGGCTCGGCACGCCGAACCTGATCATCCAGGCGGGCGCGTCTCCCCATGACTACAACCTACGCCCCTCTGAAGCCGCCGCGTTGCAGGACGCGGACCTGGTATTCTGGATGGGTGAGGATCTGACGCCATGGATGGAGGGTGCGATCGAGACGCTTGCAGACGATGCGGTCGTGACGGCACTTCTGGAGGCAGAAGGCACGATCCTGTTCGACTTTCGCGAAGGCGCGTTGTTCGACGCCCATGTGCACAAGGAAGAGGGCGAACATGCCCATGAGGAGGAGCATGATCACGAAGAGCATGCCCACGAGGATGAACACGACGACCGCGCCCGTGACGAACACGGCCATGCTCATGGAGGCCATGACTCGCACGCGTGGCTCTCGCCAGAAAACGCAAGCACCTGGCTGAACCTGATCGCGGCACAACTCTCCTCCGCCGATCCCGGTAATGCCGGAACCTACTTCGCCAACGCAGCCGCAGCGCGCGCCGAGTTGGAGGTGCTCGTATCCGAGGTTCATGGCATTCTGGAACCGGTACGGGAAGGGCGGTTTATCGTTTTCCACGATGCCTATCAGTATTTCGAGGTATCCTTCGGTCTCCAGGCTTCTGGTGCCATTTCGCTTGGTGACGCATCGGACCCGAGCCCCGCAAGGATTGCAGAAATTCAAGATCTCATTCGCGACGAAGGTATCGAATGTGTTCTGGCCGAGCCCCAGTTCAACAGGGGCTTGGTGCTTATCGTGATGGACGGGACCGACGCCAATACCGGCACACTCGATCCGATCGGTTCAAACCTCGAGCCTGGCCCGGCGCTTTATCCGCAGTTGATTCGCAATCTTGCCACAACGCTAGCAGAGTGTTTGTGACCTGCCGTGCGAACCGGTCGGCGCCTCGGCATCGGCCGGTTCATGCCGGCAGCACCAAACATGACCGGGCTCAAACGTTCATTGCGCGCAACTGCCCGCAACGTTCAATTGCGATGTGTCAGCCCCAGGTGCCAATTGTTTGCGTGGACGACAGCACCGTGGGGTGCCTTGTGGGAAGTGCCAGCAGGCAGGCTTGCTTTGCCCGGGAATGTTGACGCAGATGTTCTGAAGAAATTGGCAAATGAAGGTGGTTCAGGATTCCGATAATCTCTTGTTCTGCCTATTCCGTGCAGCGACCTGGTTTTCTCGATACCAAACGAAAATGCCCGCCGAGACGATAAAGACCGATCCAACAACTGTGAACATGTCGGGAACCTCGGAGAATACGACGTATCCGAGAATCGCGCCGTAGATGAGCCCGCAATAATTGAAGAGGGAGAGGGCGGAGGCGTCCGCCTGTACGAGTGCGCGGATCAACATGAGGTGACCAATTCCGCCTCCCGCTCCGAGAATTGCCATGAAAATGACATCGGTCGGTTTGGGAGCGGTCCAGAAAAACGGAAGGCAAAGGTTGGCGCCGATGGTTCCGATCAGGGCAGTGTACAGGAAACTCGTCCAGGGATTTTCGGCCTGACCAAGAAATCGCGTCGAGACCGCGTATGCCGCAAAAAAGGCTGCGGCCATGAGGGGCAGCAAGGCTGCTGGCGTAAAGAAATCGCCGGCAGGCCTGATGATGATCAAGGCCCCGACCAGACCACATGAAACACCGGCCCAGCGCCGCCAGCCGACTGGCTCGCCGAGAAAAAAGAACGCAAAAAGGCAGATCACGAGAGGCGCGACTTCAAAAATCGCAATGACCGTGACAAGCTTGAGATGCGGAAGAGAAAGGAAAAAGCAGACGGTCGCCCCGAAAAGGAAAGCGGACCGCACCAGCTGCAGGCGCGGGTATTTCGTTCTGAGCAGCGTTCGGAGTCTTGGCGCTGCAATCAGAAACACGAAGACAAGCTGAAACGTGTATCGAGCCCAGACGACCTGTACCGGGTGGTAGCTGCCAGTCAGGAACTTCGCGACCGCGTCCATGATCGAAAAGGCAAAGATCGCGCCGAGCATGAGGGTCGCACCGCGGGCAAACGGTGTCAGGTCGCCCCATCTCTGCATCAACGCTCGTCCGAAGGCTCGTTCGCAAGTGCAACGCCAATCATGGAATCGCGGGTTACCAGCCCTGCCAACTCTGACTCAGTGAGACCCTGGGTCCTATCCGGACGTGCCGGAATGACAATGTAGCGCATGTCCGCGGTGCTGTCGTGGACGCGCACCTTTACGTCGTCGGGGATTTCGAGGCCGAACTCCCTGAGCGTCGCACGCGGCGATTTGACAAGACGGGAGCGATACGCTCGCTGTTTATACCAGTCGGGCGGCAGGCCAAGCAGGTTTCGGGGGTAACAGGAACACAGTGTACAGACGATGACATTGTGGATGTCCCGGGTGTTTTCGACGGCAATCAGGCGGAGTCCGGCGGGGTCTAGTCCCATTTCTTCCATGGCGGCACTCGCATCAACGAGCAGTCTCTTGCGGAAATCGTCATCGACCCAGGCGCGCGCGACCATTCGTGCACCGTTGGCCGGTGTTCTCCGGTCCATGGCTTCGATAGTCGCGGTAATTTCGCCCGGAGTGGTCACGCCCTTGTCGACAAGAAGTTCCCGTACCGATATTTCCATGTTTTGCCAGTAGGTTAACGGAGAATCTTCATCAATATGCGCGGAGTGACGATGTTCGTCCACCGGGACCGGTCCTTGCTGCTGTTCCGGATCAGGCGGCATCGGACCATTCAATCCGTTCAAGCCAATGCGCAAAAATCTCCGCATCAAGCGTATCGTCGGGGCATTCGCAATCCTCGCCCCAAACCTCGCGCATCGTGAATCGCACGCGCAGCAGTTCGACGTCGCCGGATTTCAGTCCATAGGCAAGTTGTTCGGGGTTCATTGTGGTTCCGAGTCGGCGTTCGATGACACCGTTTTTCCCCCGAAGGTACCAGGGAGTGCGGACATGGCCGGGCGGAACCAGTGCCCGAACGCGCACCTTGTCACCGCGGTTCAGATTGGCAGCATTCGCCATAGGTCGATCCCCGTTCCCGGACTTCCGACAGTTTCCTCGCAAGTTCTTCAGTTGAGTAGACGCCAGTTTCAATCAGTACCCGGTTGACCGCGAATATCCAGCGTTCGTAGTAACTCATGGTCTCAAAAGCGTTTTCGCCCATTTCTTCCAGCACGCGGCGAAGCTGGTCCACGGTGAACAGGCCTTTTCGGCTCGCGATCACCATGAGTGCATCGATGCGCTTTTCCCAGAACGCATATTCGTGTTCATTACCGGAGACGGGCTCCGATTCCTGACCACCCATGTCATGCCACTGTCGACCGGAAAATTCGTGCATGCGTGCAGGTTTATTCCGCATGGAATAGGCTATCAATCGCCAATTCAGCTGAATCTCCCCAAAAGGAATTTCGCCGAAAGTGGATGGGTGCTGCTTGTGCCAATAAGCGGCGGATGAAAAGGTTGGCCCCGTCCGCAGAATTTCACGCCAAGGGGCAGGGGAAGATCTGCGACAGTTCAGATCAAAAGAGTGAAATCGGAAGGGACCACCGAGTTGGAACTCCGGTCTTCACTTGGAATGGCATCAATTCCGGTGCGATGCCGGAATCGAAGCGGAAAGAAGTCCACATTGAGCGGGTGACAAGACGGTTCGCGCCACTCCAGTCTGGTACTGCTTTCCTGATCGTATTCCCGCTCTGCAACAGTTCGGTTTTGTCAGGGCGTTTTCCGATCCCAATTTGTTATTCGGCATCTTCGCGGCAACTGGTGTCGGACTGCTTGCCCCCGGTAAAGGTGAGGGTGGCCTGCGCCCGCCTTGTCGCGAGCCCCAGGGCGTCGCGATCACATTCGGTTGGTCGGACGGACCACCGTGTTGGGTTGCGGTGTACCGGGAGCGAAGGCAACGAGGCGTCGGCTGGCATCGGCGCCAGTGGGGACGAAAGTCCCCTGTATCCTCGGGCACCGCATGGAGCGTTTCGTGAAATTGGCGCCCGCACGACGGGTTCGGGATCGGACTCGCATCCGACGTCAAGTCTCGCCTCGGCGCCGTCGCTCGTCTCGACAATAATGCTCAAAATGCCGTTGTACAGGGTGCCCGGACCGGTCCGGCCCCCCCGGGGTTCATCAAGACTTACTTGCTTGGTCCGATCACCATCACCATTTGCCGTCCTTCCAGCTTCGGCATGATTTCAATCTTGCCTGCCAGACCGACCGTCTCCGCGACCCGGTCGAGAACGGCAAGGCCAAGATTCTGGTGAGCCATTTCACGCCCCCGGAATCGCATTGTAACTTTGACCTTGTCCCCGTTCGAGAGAAACCGCATCACATTGCGCATCTTCACGTCGAAGTCGTGGCTGTCGGTGTTCGGACGAAACTTGACCTCTTTGACCTCGATGGTTTTCTGCTTTTTCCGGGCTTCCGATTCCCGTTTTTGGCGTTCGTACTTGAACTTTCCGTAGTCCATGACCTTGCAAACGGGAGGGTTGGCCGTGGGCGATATTTCGACAAGGTCCAGTCCCGACTCGTGCGCGAGTTCAATTCCTCGTTCGGGATGAACGACTCCGACGTTTTGACCGTCGGGACCAATAAGTCGAATTTCAGGGGCGATTATGCGTTCGTTTACGCGGGGACCGGTGTCGCGCTGCGGTGGCGCGTGGTGGGGGCGTCGGGCTATTGGTTTCGTGTCCTCTGCTGCTATTGCGCACTCAACAATATGCATTAAACCTCGTCGGATCAATGCATTCGGCGCAATCTCTTTCCAGATTCGGATACTACGTCAATTGAATTTTCGGTTTATCGCCGTTTTATGATCAATCGTGTGGGAAATATGACAGTGAAGCAAGCCCTGGCGTGTTTGGACAGCGCGATGATCCGACCCTGCGGTTGTCGATGCAGTGGCCGGCGACCGCACCCGTTAAGTCCGCGACAATGCGGGATGTCTTGTGCGGAGAATTGGTTGGAAAACGTTCGTGAGATTCCAGGCTGGCGACGACGGCGACACGCAGTTCGAACGATCAGGTGCTGCGCCTGGCCGAGGGCAGGGCGATCCATGACGTGACCGCGCTGAAGAGAATTGTCGAAGACGCTCTGAGGGCGTGGCTTCCGGTCGCGCGGGGCAGCGATACGATTTCGAAATCGATTTCGAGTCCTATCCGTGCGCTTTATCGACTTGTGTCAGGTAGTAGGCCGGGAAAACTCACGGCTTGGAGGGTTTCCGGGCAGGTTAAATGGAAAGGAAGTCGCTGACGATCTCGATGACCAGAAGAAACGCGATTTCACAAACAGGTGTTTTCCGGGAAACCGGGATTTTCCGACCGTGTCACGATGGCGACAGGAAGCAGCGAACGCGGCGGGGCGGTGCGGAAACAGCACGAGGACGAATTGCCTTGCCTGAAACGGGAACATTTCATAGATCGGTTGGAGAATGCGGGCGTAGCTCAGGGGTAGAGCAACAGCCTTCCAAGCTGAAGACGTGGGTTCGATTCCCATCGCCCGCTCCATTCATAGGATGATTTGTCCGCAAGGAAGCGTCATTCGAACCAAATGATGCCTTTGTTCGAGCCGGTTTCTAGCCATGAATTGCTCTGGTCTCAAAGCATGAGCAGATCGGTGAATGGAGAGCGTTTCCTCAAGACATGAACGAGCTGGCATCGCCGTTATCCACATGCACAGCCCGTTTGCGGCAGTCATTTCGACGGGACCGAAAACGTTTCTCCGAACTCCGTACACCTCCGGTCAATCAAAGCCTTCATTCGGACCGAATATGCGTCTTCAGGCGCGGAGTTCAGGTTGGCGATCACCGTACGACCGAAACCGACAAGAACGAGATTGTGTCGATGATCACGGGCGAAAACTGAGCAAGTCATTGTGATGACCGGCAAGACCACGCGAATGTTTGCGGAAACGTCCGAGATTCCACGGGTCCTGGCAAGGCAGATCAGCGAAGGGCTGCCCATCTACTTTGAAGCGGCGGACTGGCTGCGCGGATTGTCACCGAGCCTGTTTGTTACCTGCGCCCGCGGTACGTCAGACCATGCGGCGACCTACTTCAAGTATCTGATGGAAACGTCCGCCGGCATTCCGGTCGCTTCGATCGGGCCTTCGGTCGCTTCGGTGTTCGACGCGCCACTCAAGCTTGAACGCGGCGTTTGCCTGACGATTTCCCAGTCCGGCGGCAGTCCGGATCTGGTTGCGCTTCAGGCTTCTGCGGCACGGGGCGGCGCGCAGACGATTGCGCTGTTGAATACGGTGAATTCGCCCGTCGGCACGGCTGCAGAACGGGTGTTGCCAAGTCTGGCGGGCCCGGAGATTTCTGTTGCGGCAACAAAGTCCTTTATCGCCAGTCTGTTTGCGGTTGCCGCGCTTAACGCCCGACTGAACCGGGATGAGGCCCTGGAGGACGCTCTTCGGCGATTGCCAGCAATCGCCGAAAGAGCGCTGGCACTCGAATGGCAAGGCTTATCTGTCTCATTGACGCAGGCAGCTACGGCGTTCGTGGTAAGCCGGGGGCCTGGCTTGGCGTTGGCCGGTGAAATCGCGCTGAAACTGAAAGAAGTTGCCCGGTTGCACGCGGAGGCTTTCAGCGCCGCGGAGGTTCGGCACGGCCCGATGGCGCTCGCCGCGAAGGAACTTGCCGTTCTTGCGTTTGTCACCGACGATGCGAGTCGCCAAAGCGTCGTCGATTCTGCACGTTCACTGGCAACGGCCGGAGCGACCGTCGCGGTCGTCGGCGCCAATGTGACCGGATGCGCCTCATTGCCGACCGCAGAATCACCGCATCCGCTGCTCACGCCATTGTGCCAGGCGATTACCTTCTATCGTTTTGTCGAGGCGTTCGCGCGGGCGCGCGGGCTGGATCCTGATGCGCCACTGCACTTGCGCAAGGTAACCGAAACGATCTGAAAAATCCTGTTCGAATTCGAGTATCGTAAACGCGGATTGACGCCGTGGCATCGAAGGTCGTGCCGTAGACTCGTTTTCTGACACCTGTCCGTCCCAAGGCAAGCAACATGATGCCAATGCGGCCGGTTGCGGTCACCACGTTACAAACGCGGTCGCGGTGCTACCCGAGGTCAAGACGACGCGGGGTCGATCACGTAGCCGCCGTTGTCCGCACCTATAAAAAAAAGGCCGCATTCCTGCCGCTGCAACCGACATGTCCCGACAAGGATTTTCCAAGTCGGCGATGTGTTCTATAACGGGCGACTGTCTCACTCATATGGATGTGAATCGAAATGATATTCCGCAAACTCGGACAAAACGGCCCGGATGTCAGCGTTGTTGGTTACGGGGCCATGTCACTTACCAATGCCTATGGCCCGACAACTGTCGAAGGCTCGATGAAGATACTGGATGCGTGCATCGATCTTGGTATTACCCACATCGATACCGCTAACGCCTATGGAATGGGCCGCTCCGAGACAATCATCGGGGACTGGCTGAAAGCCCGCGGCGGCGAAAATCCGTTCACGATTGCAACCAAGGTCGGCATCACCCGGGATCCGGAGCAGCGGCTGAATAACGATCCCGAACATATGCGGCAGGCGCTTGATGCGAGCCTGCAGCGACTTGGTATCGAGGCGATTGACCTCTACTACGTTCATCGGCGTGACACACGATATGAAATCGAGGAGGTCACGGAAACCATGGCGGGTTTCGTGCAAGCGGGAAAGATCAAGGCAATGGGTTTCTCCGAGATTGCGCCATCTTCATTGCGCCGGGCGCATGCTGTCCATCCGGTCGCAGCTGTCCAGTCCGAATACTCTTTGTCAACGCGCCTGCCGGAATTGGGGTTGGTGCAGACGTGTGACGAACTCGGGGCCTCGCTCGTCGCTTTTTCACCAGTGGGTCGGGCTTTGCTGACCGACCGGCCACATGGGGCCGAATTAATCAGGGACATGACCTGGTTGGCCACTAACCCGAGGTTTCGCGAGCCCAATCTCGGTCACAACCTGGCCTACAATGCGAAGTTCCGGACGCTTGCCGCCGACATGGGAGTGGCTGCGGCGACCCTCGCGATCGCCTGGCTGATTCACCAAGGCGACCACATTCTGCCGATACCGGGAACACGACAAGTCGAGCACCTGCGGGAAGTTGCCGCCGGGGCCGAACTGCATCTGTCTGAGGAAGACCTGGACCGGATTGAAGAAGTCTTGCCCCTCGGGTGGGCGCATGGCGACCGTTATTCAGTCGCCCAATGGGCAGGCCCCGAGAGATATTGCTAGAGCGAAGTTAGACCAGGTTGAACTTCTTCGGCGCAGGTCCGCCCCAACCTGGTTAAATGATTGATATACTGAAGAAAAATTTACGGATCCGAACGTGAGGACCTTTTTCACCTTCGACGAGTTAGATCGAAACGGATTGTACAATCCGGTCCAACTTCCGCATGGCGTCAAGCACTCCATGGACCGAGCCGTTGGGTTCTTGTCCCTTCCGAATGGAGGCAATGAGTTCGATCGATCAGTTGCTTCGATTGTCTCGAACATGACGGAAGAAGGCGCCAAGCGAACCATCGCCTCTTGAACGACGGCGATTGCGTACAAATCGTACCGCAGGGGTTTCATGCCGATGGTCATGTCCATGGCGATACCCGGTTCCGAGTAGCAGCGGAAGTTACTCTTGTCGAACCCGAAGCGTCCCAACTGGGCCCATTTCCAAACGACGGCTGATGAAGTTCCAGGATCTTGATCATCGTACAAGGATCGAAGGCGCAACGATTTTCGGAGGTGAGCGCGCAGGCTTCGTCAACAAGGAACCCGATACCCATCGCAAGGAGATGACCGTCTCTGATCCCGATGCGTTGACGGAGGTTTCGAGATACGGGTTGTCCGAAATGGCCGGTGCATGGGACCGAGTCTCCGAGGGGATTGATGATGCACGGGCACTTCGTGACAGTGTAGAACGCCCGCGATCAAACCAAGACTATCCGGTTTCAAGTGCCGGGACCTGAGCTATATCGAGAGGCGTCGCATCGGTTGAGCATGGGACGGGTCAAGATAAACTTCTGACGCCTGGCCTGAAGAACGTCCGTTTCAAATTCAGTCCAACGGCCCTTGCCTGCAATCTTTGCCAGATCATCAGCGACGGCGGCGCAAAGGACGTTGTCTCCGCTGGTCTGCGGGCACTCGTGACATTGGCGTCTGGTCGTCCGACAATTTTCCTCCGTTCGTAGAGTCGGATCAGGAATGTCCCGAAGCCAACCACCGACCGGGCTTATGGAAAGGACCAGCAGCGATGTCGTCTCCACCGGGAAGACTGCGAACAAACATGCCTCCAGCAGATCGAGGTTTCCAAGTTCGAGTCATGAGGGATCGACGCTGGTCACATTTCAACGGCTGAAGACCAAGGGAAAGCGGTCACTTACGTACGGCGCGCCCGGAGCGATCGAGTCGTCCAGCAGCCATTCGGCGACACCCTGGAACGGATCATACGTGGCTTGGTCGAGGGCAAATCGTACAGCATAACCCCGCCTGCGCAGGGTTGATGTGCGGTTGCCCATGGCCGCATGCACGATGAAACCATCAAAGGCCAAAATGTCTCCGGGCTCGAGTTCCCAATGAACAATGTCGTAGCGGTCACGCTCGGCTTCGAAGTTCGGCATGTCGCAGTATTGCGGGTCCTCTTTGCGCAAGTATTCGACAAATGCGCCTTTCTTGTCGGTGATAAAGGGGCGGTATTTCTTTCCCCAGGCATGGGAGCCGGGAATGAACTCCAGTGTCCCGTTGTCGGCATCCGCGGGGTCAAGCGCGATCCACGTCGTCAAGATCGGCCCTGATACCGGCCAATACGGCTGGTCGGTGTGCCAGCCGGTCCGAGTGCGGGTTCCCGGTTCCTTGACGAACATTTGGTCAAAAATCAGCGATACCGAACTGGATTGGCCGATGCCTGCCACCAGGTGCCCGATGCCGGAGTGAAGACAGAAATCCTGAAAAACTCCGGGCTGCGTCCTCATGTTTCGATAGGCGAAATACCGCTCGCCACGCTTCAGTTCCTGTTCAACCGCCATACGCAGTTGGTCCAGCCAAAAGGTCGTCAGGGCTTGCCGCACGACCACGACGCCATCCCTCGCGTAGGGCCGTGCCAGATCTGAAACGTCTTTGGTCAGAGTGTCCATTTTCTCCCTCTTTCCAGGTTCCCGACTCATACTCGATTTGAGCCCAGCAGGCATCAGCAGACCATCACGATTTCTTCGGTCACGTGGCAGCTAGCGAAACGCATCTGCACGGTAATTCCTATTCACCAATGTTCAAGGTCGACATATTTTAACAATTCAATATCGAAAATTGCATGAATTGGTTTGGTCAGCGGAGAAAGCCCGCAGCCAGGTTCCGAAATCACTGACGCAACACTGCCGATTTGCCATCCAGGTCACATGTGAGGGCCGTGGCAGCAGCAAAAAAAATTGGAAGAAAATTTGGAAGAAAATTTGAGAAAATGAGAATCATTGTGCTTGGAGCCAATGGAAGAACTGGCAGCCAACTGGTGCGTTTGGCTCTGGAGCGGGACGCCGATGTGACAGCTATCGTGCGGTCGGAAGACAAACGCCTTGATCTTGAGGATGACAATCTAACGACGATGTTGGGTGATCCATGCGACCCGAATTTTCTGTCTCGCGCATTTCGCGGAAAGGACGTCGTCGTCTCGACGCTTGGGGGGCGAACTCCGACGAAGACCGCGACATCAGTTTACTACAGGTCGGCCGAGGCCATCGTCGAGGCTGCTCGCGACACGGGTCTCAAGAGAGTTCTCGTGACTTCGACTGCCTTGTTGTTTCCACCGCGTTCACTGTTGGACAGGCTCCTTCCAATGATCGTTCGAAACACGGTTTCGAGTGCGCGAAAGATGGAGCAGACGCTGGCGGGCGCAGACATTTCCTGGACATTTGCGAGATGCGGATTTCTGACCGACAAGGATGTGACCAATTACCGCGCAGAAATCGACCATTTGCCAGGAAATGGGTCCCCAGTGTCGCGCAAAGGATTGGCAAGCTTCTTGATTGATTCCATCGAACATCCAGATGCGATTTGCCAGGTATTTGGCGTCTCGGGGCCAGAGTAACAACAAGACAAGATCGTAGCCTCCATGCCCCTCGTTGGCAGTGCGCGGTCAACGAGAGCTGCTACCGCGTGCGTTGTCTGCCCAGCTGCGGAAGTCGTTTCAGCATTCACCTGGCGAAAAGAGGCCGCAGATTTCCTCGATCCCGGCGACGGACAATCGAAGTTCCGTGCTCCAATTCGTCGGAGGTGAGCCGTCCACTTTGGGAAGGCCATCTCGATCGAGTTCAGGTCCGCGCTTTGGGCTGGCAGAAACAGAGACCGGAATCCATGGTCCTCGAGAACCAGTGCGGCGGACCCGACCATGAACATTCTTCGTTTCCTCGCCGGCGACGTGGGGTTCGAACGTTCAGCGACACTCATGGGGCAAGGACGGAAATTGCTCCATCCGTAAAACGTCACTGCTACACGCGGTTTCGCGTTTGGATTCGTCTAACTTGAAGAGTTGCAATTTTCCGCACTCGAAAAACTGCATGCCGGGTTCAGATTCCTAACGACAAAAACGCACGCAAGTCACCAGGTCGAGGAATCGCGCGTTCAGCGCCCGCGGATGCGCGGGTCCAGCGCGTCCCTGAGCCCGTCGCCGATATAGTTCACGCTGAGAACAGTGAGGGAAATCGCCAGTCCGGGCCAGATGACCCGCTCCGGATTGAGCGTCATGAAGTTCGTGCTGTCAAAAAGGAGGCGGCCCCAGGTCGGAAAATCCGACGGAAATCCAAGGCCGAGGAACGAAAGCGCGGACTCGGTAATGATGGCGTTGGCAATCCCGAGCGTTGCCGAGACCATGATCGGGGACAGTACATTCGGGAGAACGTGACGGAGTATCAGTCGATGGGGCGGGGTCCCGATGGATCGTGCCGCTATGACGAATTCGCGTTCCTTGAGAGCCAGGACGTCTCCGCGGACGATTCTGGCTGTCTGCATCCAGCTCGTGATGCCGATCACGAACACGATCAGGATGAAAATTCCGGTTTCCGGACCGAACGCCGCGCGCAAGGTATCGCGGAACAGCATGATGATGACGAGAAGCAGCGGCAAGAGCGGCAAAGCGAGAAAGAGATCGGTCAGCCGCATCAGCGGCCCGTCGACCCGGCGGAAGAACCCCGCGAGAACGCCGACAAGGGTGCCGAGAACAAGCGACAGGAACATCGCCGTCACTCCGACGGCCAGCGAAACCTGGCCGCCTGCAAGAACCTGGGCAAACGTGTCGCGGCCGAGTTGGTCGGTTCCCATGGGGTGGGCCAGGCTCGGTCCCTGGTTCTTGGCGCGTATGTCGATCGTTTGAGGCTCAAGGGTCCACAGGAACGGTCCGAAGAGGACCGCGAGGCAGACAAACACGAAAAAGATCATCCCCAGGGTTGCGCCCCGGTGCGTCAGGAACTGGTCCCGGACATCTGCCCAGTGGGATCGATGCCGGT
Organism: Paracoccaceae bacterium; assembly: GCA_026707935.1. GTDB lineage: Bacteria > Pseudomonadota > Alphaproteobacteria > Rhodobacterales > Rhodobacteraceae > JAPPHA01. Next base: position 50,990 of record JAPOVX010000293.1, on the reverse strand, counting down.
CGGAAAGAGCCGTGTTTGTCGGTCCTGACTCAGTCATACCTGATCCTCGGATCCAGGATTCCGTAGAGGAGATCGGCAACGAGATTGAAAAACACGATCAGGACCGCGAATATGAATGTGAGGGTCTGGACGAGCGGAATGTCGGCTCCCTGTATCCCGATGATCAGGAGTTGCCCCAGTCCATTGACCTTGAAAACCTGTTCGGTAATGATCGCGCCGCCAAATACCTGTGGTATCCCCAGCGCGATAACGGTCACGACCGGAATGAGCGAATTCCGGAGTACGTGAACAAGAAGCACGACGTGCTCCTTGATTCCCTTTGCCCTGGCCGTCCTCACGTAGTCCTGGGTCAGGTTGTCAAGCATTGATGCCCTCATGAAACGGCTGATCTGGGCAGCGTTGAACAGCGCCAGCACGGAGACCGGCATCACCATCTGCCGCACCTGGAATAGAAAGCTGTCCCAGTCGGTGACACGATGGGTTGTGTCATAAATTGACGGAAACCAGTCCAGTTGGACCGAGAAGACCACGATCATGAGGACGCCGGTGAAAAACGTCGGCACCGAAAATCCGACCATCGACACGAAAGTACCGGCCTGGTCAAACCAGCTGTACTGCCTGTATGCGGAAATGACGCCGATCGGTATAGCGATCAGTATCCCGACCACGTAGGACATTCCCACGACCCAAAGGGTTTGGGGGAGGCGTTCGACGATCAGGTCAACGACGGGCGAACGCGTTGCCCAGCTCTGAACCCGAAGGCGGCTGCCGTCGCCGAACTGCATGCCTGTCCACTGCTCCAGGATGTTCAGGGGTTCGTTGACGAAAAACTGGATGCACCAGAAAAGGTACCTGATGTGAATCGGCTCGCCGAGCCCGAGAGACTGGCGAATCTTCTCCCGCACGTCTGGAGGAATCGTCAGCGGCAGGTTTCCTGTCGGGTCGTTCGGTGCGAGATCGAGAAGCAGGAAAATTGCGAAACTGATGAACAGGAGAACCGGAACCGTAAACAGGAGCCGGCGAATTGTGTAGTTCAGCATCGGCGATCCGGCGATTGCGTACTTGGCGGGGTGCTACCCCGGAGGTGACTCCGGGATAGCACAACGAGCGAAATTTACTGACGATACCAGTCGGCGGCGTTCCAGAGTTCGCTGTCCCAGGTGTTCAGGATGACGCCTCCAAGCGCGTTGGCGTGCGCGGAAACGCGACCGCGGTGAATGAGGGGAATCATTGCCCCTTCCTGCATCAGCATGTCGTTCATTTCCATGGCGATCCGTGCCCGCTCGGAGAGATCGGCAGTGTTCCCGAGTTCTGACGCAAGCGCGTCGTAGTCCGGATTGCAATAGCGGGGCATGTTGTTGCCGAGCCAGTTGTTCTCCGGGCTGGGGATTTCGTCGCATGTCCAGTTGTTCATGTACGTTTCCGGGTCTGTTCCCGAGAACAGATTGGTGTACATTTCGATGTCGGCATAGAACTTCTGGAAGGTGTCGGGACTCGATTGGTCTCCTCCGAAAAACACGGAAGCGTCAATGTTTTTCAGCTCGGTTTCGACCCCGATTTCGCTCCACCATTGCTTGACCAGCGCCTGCGTGTCCTGGCGCACCGCGTTGGTCGAGGTCTGGTAGAGAATCGACAGGCGAACGCCGTCCTTTTCGCGGACACCGTCTGAGCCAGGCATCCAGCCCGCTTCGTCAAGAATTGCATTGGCCTTGTCAATGTCCTGAACCAGACATTCGTCGTTGGCAGTTGATGCATAGATCGCCGGAGCTGGCAAAACGTTGCAGGTTGCCTTTCCGGCGGAGCCGTAACCAACCTCCGAAAGCAGGTTCCTGTCAATCGCCACGGACAGGGCACGGCGAACGGCCGGATCAGTCAGAAACGGGTGTGGGCCGCCGTTCGCGGTCGAACGAGCGTCTCCAAGGTCCGGCGAAGGATCGGTCAAATTCACCATCAGTCTCTCGACCGCGGTTCCGAAGGCGGCGATGACGGTGCCTTTGCCGGCTTCCGACATCTGGTTCAGGATCGCCGGGTCGATCTGGAGATTCCAGGCGTAATCGAACTCACCGGTTTCGAGCACCGACCGTGCAGCGGCCGCGGCATCGCCACCGCCCTTGAACGTCAGCGTTGCGAATCTCGGTTTCGCGGGATCGCGGTAATTCGGGTTCGCCTCCATGGAAATGACGTCATTGGCGCGGAATTCCGTGACCCGGAACGGACCGGTCCCGAGGGGGCCGAAGTTCTGTTCCGTACATTCAGGAGCCTTTGCACCAATGCAGTCCTGGAACTGGGCTTTCTGGATGATCGGACTCTCGGCGCCGACGAACGGCCCGTACGGGAACGGCTTGGGCGTCGAAAACGTGACTTTGACGGTCAGGTCGTCCAGAACGTCAACGCTCTCGACATCCGAATAACTCGTCGACTGCTGGCAGCCGCCTTCCGGGTGCATGCAGTACTCCGCCGTGAACTGAACGTCGTGAGCCGTAAACGGTGTTCCGTCCGACCAGATGATGCCAGGCTGGATTTTCCACGTAATCGATGTCAGATCTTCCGCGACCCCTCCGTTGGCCACGGTCGGGATCTCCGCTGCAAGCCATGGAACCATGTTCCCGTCTTGATCGTAACGGGCAAGCGGTTCGATGACGAGTGATGAACTTTCGATATCCTTGGTTCCGCCCGACAGGAACGGGTTCAGGATCGAGGCCGCCTGCCAATAAATGATATTGACGTGGCCGTCCGCACCTCTCTCGGCATTTGCGGGCAGGAATGAGATCGCCGCAAAAGCTGACAGCGCGACTAGATACTTGCATTTCATGTCAGTTCCTTTCTTTCTGGTTGTGCTCGTTGCCTCACGCCCCCCGATGTTATCCCGGTTTCACGCTGATGCTGGCGCCGGATTTGCGTATAGATGGCACGCAACCTCGTGACCCTTTGACAGTTCCACGATCCCCGGCGAAACGGACTTGCAAACGTCCATGACAAATGGACAACGCGTGCAGAAGTTGCAACCCTTGGGAGGGTTGGCTGGCGACGGGACGTCGCCTTTCAGGATAATCCGCTCGCGGTGCGATTCACTGAGCGGATCCGGCTCCGGAACCGCGGAAAGCAGCGCTTGCGTGTAGGGATGGCGAGGGGACTCGTAAAGTTCATCGCGTGGAGCGGACTCTAAGATTTATCCGA
>JAPOVX010000293.1:0-47803 GCA_026707935.1 Paracoccaceae bacterium | reverse complement strand
GAATTTTCCGAGGTACATCACCGCGACCCTGCTGGTCATGTGGCGGACCATCGACAGGTCATGGCTGATGAACAGGTATGTCAGGCCGAACTCGGTTTGCAGATCTTCCAGCAGATTGATGACCTGGGCCTGTATCGACACGTCAAGGGCGGCGATCGGTTCGTCGCACACCACGAATTTCGGGTTCAGAGCCAGCGCGCGTGCAATTCCGATCCTCTGCCGTTGCCCGCCCGAAAACTCGTGCGGATACCGGTTCATGAAATCCCGGTTGAGACCGACAGCATCCATCAACTCCCTGACCCGGTCGATTTTCTTCGCCGCCGGATAGTCGGTATGCTCGTCCAGAGGTTCGGAAATGATCGCCGATACGGTCATCCTCGGATTGAGACTCGCTTGCGGGTCCTGGAAGACCATCTGCATCGTTGGCCGGGTTTGCCGCAGTTCACGACCGGAGATGCTGCTGATCGGTTTCCCGCCGATTTCGATTTCACCGGCCGTGATTTCATGGAGCCGCAAGATCGACCGGCCGACCGTGGACTTTCCGCAGCCCGATTCGCCAACCAGGCCAAGCGTCTCGCCTTCGTGGATATCGAATGACACATCGTCGACGGCCTTTACTTCGCCGACCCTTCGGCGGAAAACGCCCGCGAGAATCGGGAAGTGCATTTTCAATCCCCGGACGCTGACCAGCGGGGAAGATGTTCCTTTTTCAGCCATCGGCCGGATTTCCTTCAGGCTGGTAGAGGAAACATGCAACATCATGATCGTCCGCGATGTTCGTCCTGACCGGATTCGCTGTCGTGCACCGTGCGAACGCACGTGTGCACCGCGGCTGGAACGAACAGGTCCTTGGAGTGCCGGTCATGATCGGAGGTTGCCCGCCAATTGAATTCAGGCGGTCGCTTCGGGCCCCCCTTATACTCGGGACCGTCTTGAGAAGGGCCTTCGTGTAGGGATGGCGGGGATCGGCAAACAGTTCCCTGACCGGCGCGTGCTCAACGATCTGGCCCCCGTACATCACGGCGACCCGGTCAGCGATCCCCGCGATGACGCCCAGGTCATGGGTGATCCAGATTATCGCCATCCCGAGCTTGTGACGGATGGACTTGATCAATTCCAGGATCTGCGCCTGGATCGTGACATCCAGCGCAGTTGTCGGTTCATCGGCGATGAGCACCTTGGGATCGCACGCAAGGGCAATGGCAATCATGACGCGCTGCCGCATTCCGCCGGAAAACTGATGCGGGTAATCCGACAAGCGCTTCCGTGCGTCGGGAATGCCCACGAGGTCCAACAGGTACGTCGCCCGTTCGATTGCCTGCCTGCGTGAGAGCCGGAGGTGTTCGCGTAACGGCTCCATGATCTGAAAGCCAACGGTGAAAACGGGATTCAATGATGTCATCGGGTCCTGGAAGATCAGGCCGATTTCACGGCCACGAATCAGCCTGAGTTCTTTTTCCGGCAACCCGAGAATTTCGCGCCCGTCAAAGTTCACCCGGCCATTGCGAATTTCTGCGGGAGGCGATGGCAACAACCCGATGAGAGACATCATGGTGACAGATTTCCCTGAACCGCTCTCACCGACGACTCCGAGAAGTTCGCCCGGTTTCAGTGTGAAGCTGACCGAGTTGACCGCGTGGATGGCCCCGGCACGTGTCTGAAACACGGTTTCCAGGCCGTCGACGTCGAGTATGGAACTCGTTTCTATGTCCATTCAGGCTCGTTCCATCCGGCGCACCGCGGAACTCGAGAATCCGCGCGGTGACGTTCACCACGCAACTTCAGAAGAACACGATTTGGCCCAAGTCACAATGTCCGAGTTGAAAATTCCGCAGAATTGCGAGGGGTTACCTCATCGAAACCCCGGGGAATCGTCTGAATCCCCGGATCCTGCCGGGTTTCGGGAGGATCCGCCAGCTGTCCGGGATTGGGTGGCGAGGGCGAGGGCGGCGACAAGAATCGCGACGGCAATCCAGACATTGGGTCCGTGGGTTTCGCTGAACAAGACCATTCCCCAGCAAACGCCGGAGACGAGTCCGACGAATGATCCGAAGTTCACGAAAACGGCTCCGCTGCTCTGGATGATCCTGAAGTACGCGATTCCCTCGATGATGCCGGCTGCGACGAAGACGAGAAGCGCGAATTCGGCCCCCGACCACTTGATGGTCCGGAGTCCCGGGTCGCCATGCAGGAGAAACACCGGAAAAACGATCAGGGCGGCGACCAAGGTTTCGCCGGTCACGGCCTGAAGCGGTGTCATGCCGACGGGCCAGAACCTGGAAACATAGATTGACTCGAATCCGTAACAAAGCGGGACAATGATGGCGACGGCGATCCACGGCAGGTGTCCGAATCCCCGCATTTCGAATTCCGGCAACGTGATCAGACCGACCGAGATGCACCCAAGGCCGACGGCGACCGATCGACGGAACGATACGGATTCGACGCGAAGAACAAGCGCGGCGGCGACGGCGATGACCGGAGAGAGGCAAGCGATCATCGTCAGGATACCCGCATCGAGCACCGTCGCCGCATAAAGTGTCGCACCCAAGGGAACAATGTATCCGAGGATCGCGGTTACAAGGAAAAACGCAAGCAGTCGTCGTTCCGGACGGATTATCTCCCCGCGCGCGGCTGACAGGGCCAGGAAGGCAACCGAGAGAAGGACCAGTGCGAACGTGATCAACGTCAAGTCCGAATAGCCGCCCTGACCCGCACGCTTCAGCATGGAAAACTGGAGTCCCCACATGGTTCCCATGATGACCATGAGCAACAATGTGCCGGTCGTTGCGGGCAGTGCAGGGAGTGCCTGTCTCAACAAGTCAGGCTCCGGTTGGAAGCAGTTCAGGGAGCAACGTCATTGAGATCGTTCCTGTTGTCGATCGCGGAACCCAAGTTGATTTCCTGGCTTGCCCTTTAATGAGTGGTGCAGCAACCGCCGTCCATCAAAAAGCCCGAATCCGCAATGTCCGGGCCACCGCGTGAGCGACAAAAAAACGGAGCCCCGGATGTCTCCAAACAAGAAACTATGCGCTCGATCTTCGGTGTATGAGGGGTGGACCTTGCGGCAATATCGGGTGGCAACCTGGCCCCGTGGCATTTCGTGCACGCCGGTTGCGTGCCGATCGCCTTTACGTAGCGGAAGGTTCGTTGGCCATCACCGGGCATTAATGCGGCGATCAAACGTGCCAGGTGTCTCGCCTGCAACGTTGCGGGCCTCGAACAATTGCAGAGCGGCGAACTCTCACGGGTCAGGCGCGTCAATCGAGTTAAGCGGCTTAAGGCCTGTGTGGTCGCAAGCCAGACTTAGCTGTCGCGGTATACCTTTTCGTTGCGTTCGTGTTGTTCTTGCGCCTCAAGAGTGAGAGTCGCAATTGGCCTGGCATCCAGTCTCTTGAGCGAAATCGGTTTTCCCGTCGCCAGGCAATAACCATAGGATCCGTCGTCGATCCTCCGGAGAGCCTCGTCGATCTTGGACACAAGTTTCCGTTGACGATCGCGCGTACGGAGCTCCAGTGATCGATCGGTCTCCTCGGAAGCGCGATCAGCCATGTCAGCGGGGTTGCCATGGCCAGCCTGCATGTCCACGATCGTGTCCTTGCTTTCCGCGAGCAATGAGGACTTCCAGACAAGCAGTTTCCGGCGAAAATATTGGAGCTGCCGTTCGTTCATGAAGGTTTCGTTGTCGTGGGGCCTGTAGCCCGATTCAAGTTCAACCTTGTTCATTTGCGTTGGAGGACTTTCAAAATTTGGTGCGCGTGAGTCGCTGTCGACCCGTTTAATGCGGGTCCGAATAACCGACTCATTTAACGTTGTCACCCCTTTGAAAACGCCCCTGATTGTCGGCGTCGAGATCGAGACCGGTTTGCCCGGATTGCCAGCCCCTGATCTGCAGGAATAGAACCGCCGGTCCAGTGTCCGACTCCGAACACGGAGCAGTTCTGCCTCATACGATCGGATGATGGCACGAACCCGCATCGCTTGCCCAAGCGCTGACCCTGCTGCTGACGAGCATGGTTGCCAGGATCATGTGACCGTTGTTCCGGCTCCGTTTCGGTTTTGTTCCGGCTCGCGAAGCCATGCGGACACGCGTGTCTGGCCAACACGTCGATCGGACCGGCGAAACTGACGTGGCGCCGACTGCCGTTGATCTTGAGGCAATCCGGACGTTGACGGAATGATCCTCACCCTGTCGGCAAAGATCGAGCGTGTTTGGACGTCGTTTAGCCTCGCGCAGGACAGATCGACCGCCCACAGTTCGCGTTTGGCCACTAATCCAGGAAAACGTTCAGCGTATAAGATTTGTTCCGGAGATCCGATTTCGGTCGCGATGTGCTTTCATTTTCGGGAAGCATAGATAAAACCTCGCGAGGAACAATTGAAATCAAGGCCGAACCAGGGGTTGCGGGATGATCAACATTGACTCACTCGAGTTGCGCCTCGCCGAAAGCGGTGATTGGCCGGCATGGTCGAGGATGTGGGCAGACTATCTTCGGTTCTATGGCTCGGCACGTTCAAAAAAGCAGTTCGAAATCACCTGGGCCAGGATCACGAATCCCGATGAGCGGATGTTTTGCATCGTGGCTGTGTCGGGGACGACTTACCCGGGATTCGTCAACTTTCTCTACCACCGGTCGTTCTGGGATGACGAAGACCGCTGTTATCTGCAAGACCTTTTTGTCGAACCGTCGTGGAGGAGGAAAGGGATCGGGGCGCAATTGATCAGAGAGGTCGGGAAGCACGCGGATATGGCCGGTACGTCGGGAGTCTATTGGCTGACAGGGGCCGACAACCGGACTGCCCGCCGGCTTTATGATCGCGTCGCCACCCTGACCCCGTTCATCAAATACGCCTACCCATAGTTTTTTGTCAGGTGCTCGGTCGAATTCAGGTTCCGAACACGCAGGAGAAGGCATCGTGCTGCTGATTCTGGCCTTTTGCACAGGAGCGGTTTTCGGTTGGATCCGGGCGTCCCGAAGACGGCTGAGACTGGGTGACCGCGTTCATCATGCGGCCGTGTTCGCAATCGTTTTCCTGATCGTGACCATTTTTTTCACGTCCGTTTTTTCCTGGCAATTTGACTGAAAACCGGACCGGGCACTCAGGTTTGCGCGGCGAAATCCCCAGGCTTTGCGCCGTTTTCGGATGCGCTCCCGTTTCCGGTCCCGACTGTGCATTTTCCCGATACGGTTTAACGGTGCAGGGTCGACCATGCGGCAATTCGACGTGAACATGCGAGAATAACCGTTCCTGGAGATTGATAATCGGCCGGAAAGAGCACATTATCGTGATATGCTGAAACTTGCCCCTGTATTGCTCGCTGTTGCCTGGGGACTGTTCGTGTATCTCGCCTCGGCGCGAAGGGTACGCAAGGAACTCGACCGGAATTCGAAACCCTGCGGCGACAAGCGCCTCAATGATCTTGTCGCGAGGCTGGCTGATGAACTGGAACTGGATCACATACCGGTCTTCGTTCACGAGTCGCGGGAATTGAACGGAACGGTGTCGCCGGATGGCCGCGTGTTCATTACCAGGGGGTTCCTCGACAAGTACCATCTCGGTCAGGTTACGGCCGAAGAACTGTCAACCGTCGTTGCGCACGAACTCGGGCATCTGGCGCTCGATCATACACAGGCACGCATGCTGGATTTTGCGACCCAGAACGCGATGCGTGCGGCCCTGCACATGGTTGTCGGCAGATTCCTGCCGATCGTGGGCGGAATGGTCGCCGGATTTGCCGTCAGCCTGCTCACCGCGAAACTGTCGAGGTCCGATGAATTCGAGGCGGACAAGTTTGCCGCGCTGTTGCTATTGAAGTCGGGAATTGGAACGAAACCCCAGATTTCCCTGTTCCGTAAACTGCCGACCTTGACGGGACTCAATGTCAGTCAGATTGCCTGGCTGACTGCAAGTCACCCCAGTCCTGAAGCACGAGTCGCAGCGATCGAGGCCATTCAGTCGGAGTTCAACGCCACGGCCTGACGTACCGGTTTCCGGATTCGGACTGCGTGAGCCAGATTGATAATTGCGGAGTCGAATTGCACATGACGCAGTCGTCATGGGGCCGTGGTCGGCATGGTAGCGGCCGCAGCCGGACGGTTGTCAGGTTCTTTCACCCGGGCCGGCGCATAGCTGCTCGATGGCAACGTCTCTTTCATTGGCGTATCGGCCACTCGTCCGGTTCCCGGGATTTCCGCAGAATAAATGACAAGGATTGACGAAACGTGCCCGTTCGAACGGCTTGTATTCGAACGAACCCGCACACGCGCTTTTCAAAGGACGGTTCACTGCCGGCGTGTGCTCACGCCTTGGCGGGAAGGGCTTGTACCGCGTGTCCGATGTGCAATCGACTGAGGTCGTCCGAAGGAGAAGCAGATCAACAGCGCAAGACGGGATTCATCGCCGAAAGTTGCGGGTGCCCGCGCGACGGTGGATACGTCGAGTTTACGAAGAGGACGTGACATGGGTGGCAATGTTGTTCGCCTGAATGTCCCATCCTTGGGTATTGCCACGCAGAACTTCGAGGCGGCGCGGTTCAGGTATCGCGTCGAAGCCGCTCTCGACAATGGTCAACCGGGTACCGTCCGTCGTTGGTTCCAGGCGAAATTCGACAAGCGTCATTGGCTGTTCGGAAATATCAACTCCAGAGCTTTCATCGAAGTCGTGCCACCTGAATGACAGAATCTGCTCGTGATCCATGCACTCGATGACCGCACGCCATGGAAGGTGTTCGCAGCCCGGATATGTCATCATGCCCGTTGACACTGTTCCGGTTTTGAACGGGCCATCCAGCTTGACACGGAACCACTGTCCGAACTCCGCGGGATCGGTCAGGGCGCGCCAAACCCGCAAAACTGGCGCTCCCAGATCAATTGTCTTGACGATACATTCGGTCACGGGAACTCTCCCTGTTTTCTGTCTTCTCGGCACGCTATTGCCAAATGGCAACCACATGTTTGCACAAATCGAGGAGGGGCGCACTTCGTGACACGTTATCCTTGCGAGGGACGAAGGAAACCCGGCGGGAAGAATTCGAGCCTGCCTGGACCTCAGGCGAGATCATCCGATTCACGCTGATTCCGCAGAGCGAGTGGCAGGTCGAAACGTCAATTGATGCACGCGTGAAGAATGTCTCGCATGTGCGGTTGGCCAACGCCGGGAAACGCGGTGTACCGCACGCGGGGCGGGCAGGTGACGCGGTTCAGGTGGCCGCAGCGCGGGTCAGCGACAGTCGAGCGGTTTCCAGGTGTTCCTTCATCAGCATCGCCGCACGCTCCGGTTCCCGCGCACGGATCGCGTTCATGATCTGTCGATGCTGGTGATTGTACCGGATGATCGTCTGACGGTTCAGGGTCGCTTCGCGCATGCGTTTCCACTCGTTCTGGTGGCGAACAAGGTTCACCCTGGAAACCAGCCAGACCAGGAGGGAGTTTCCGGTTGCCTGGGCAAGTGCCTCATGGAACTGTCCGTCCGCCTCGGCGAACGCGATTGGGTCGTCCAGGTTGCTTTCCATTTGGGAAAGCAGGTCCTCGAGCATATCGAATTCGGCCCTGCGGCCGTGGAGAACGGCGAGCCGGCAGACATGGGGTTCAAGTGCGAATCTCGCGTCGACAAGTTCAAGCGGCCGAGCGTTGGCGAAAAGCTCGTATGCGGTTAACGAGGACTCGAGGTCGGCGTGCGTGACAAATGTTCCGCTGCTGCGGCGGGTCTCAACCAGCCCCTCGTCCTGCAGACTGACAATCGCCTGGCGAATCGTGCCCCGCGAAACCCCGTGGATACCTGCAAGGTCCCGTTCCGCCGGCAGTCGGTCGTGGCAGCGCAGGGTCCCGTCAAGAATGTCGCGCCGGAGTTTCGCCGCTATGTCTGCCGATCCGGATTTCACTGGGTTCATTCACATGCGTGTGATCTGGTGACTCACCAATAATAAACCAAAATAAACCAATCGCAACTTAGACCCCGCTATTTTTCAGAAAATGGTTGAGTATTGGCGAAATTTCGGTGAAATGATTGTCCGAAGATATCGCGACCCGGATCTGAACCGGTTCGGGTCAATGATCAAGACAAGGGGCACGGGTCATCGGCCCCGAATATGGAGATTTTTGCAAGGAGGGCGAAGTGGCCACCGATCTCGAAAGATTTGTTGATGCACCTGGCCGTGCCGAAAAGGTCAAGGAAGTTCGAACGCTGATCGATGAGCGCGGAATCGAATATCTCTACCTGCAGTTCGTTTCGGTTACCGGAAAGATCATGGGAAAGGGTATTCCCGCGGACCATTGGGAAAGCGTTGCACGGAAAGGATTCCAGCTCGTCTACGGTGCGACTGTCAATCTCTTTACTGATCGGGCCGGTGATTATCTCGGCTACGGGCCTGAAGCCGCCGAGCTTGTCGGCATACCGGAGCCCGAGACCTTCATGCAATTGCCGTGGGAGAAACGCATCGGAAGGTTTTACTGCACGCTGTTTCGAAATCGGGAAGAGCGCGAGGATGCGGGTGCATTTCTGACGGCAGATTGCCGCGGGAATCTCCGCAGGTTGCACGACGCCTTCAAGGAAAAACACGACGGTTTGCATCTGCGTATCGGCACTGAGCCGGAAATGATGTGGCTGAAATTCGACGAGGATGGCAAACCGAAGGACGGATTCTCGAAGCCTTACTGCTATCACATCGACCAGTTCGAGAGTCTGCGGCCGGTCTACATGCAGGTCATCAAGTACTGCCGTACCATGGGTCTCGACATGATCCAGGGCGACCATGAGGATGCACCGGGCCAACTCGAGCTCAACTGGACCTTCGACGATGTTCTGAGGAATGCCGATCGCCTGACAACCTACCGCCAGATCTGTGCCCAGGTTGCACGCGAACACGGCATATTCGCCTGTTTCATGACCAAACCGTTCATGGGTGTTTCCGCGTCCGGCTGCCACCACAACATCTCCCTCTGGAGAGGCGGGGAGGATGTCATGGTTCGGACAGGAAACGATCCTGACAACCTGCCGGGGATGACCGAGAACTACATGTACGTGAAGGGCGGCGAAAACACGTTCATGCCCGATGGCGATGACCCTCAGTTGCCGGGGAAGGCCGGCCTGGAAGCCATCGGCGGGATCGTTCACCACCTGAGGGCCCTGACGGCCATCGGGTGTTCGACGGTCAATTCGTACAGGCGCCTTTGGGACACGGGGTTCTGGGCACCCGTCTTTGCCGACTGGGGGTTCCAGAACAGGACGACGGGCCTCCGCGTCTCGGCCCCGGGACGATTCGAGTACCGCTCGGTGGATTCGATGGTCAATCCTTATCTCATGGGTGCGACGATCCTTGCGGCCGCGGATGACGGTATCGTCAACAAGCTCGATCCCGGAGAACCGGAAGAAAGGAACATCTACCAGGCGATGGAAGCGGGAAAACAGGTTCGGAAATTGCCGATGTCCCTCGGCGAAGCGCTCGAAGCCCTCGAAAACGACGAAGTGATCCGTCGCGGGTTGCCAGGAGAAATGTACCGGCTCTACCACCAGTACAAGTCTGACGAGTGGGCCCGGTTCATGTCGACCGTAACCGACTGGGACAACGAGACGTACATGGAATGCTTGCCGTGAGGACATGACAAGCCCGAACGATTGCGGGGCGTGACCTGAGTCACGCCCCGCATGTCCTGATGACGTGACTACAGAAAGGGCTGCCGATGTGTGGAATAGCTGGACTGATTCATCGTGGCCGCAACGCGAATGTCGGTGCCGAAATCACCGCGATGTTGCAGGCGCTCAAGCACAGGGGACCGGATTCGACCGGATATGCCGTCTATGGATCCGGCGGCGAAGGTGAACTCATCATGCGTCTCAAGGTTGCCGAACAGGAAGACCTGGGACGTGGACGGGGAATCCACAAGGTGATCAGGGACCGGATCGATACGGTGGACGGCATACTCGCCGAGCACGGCGCGGCAGTCAGTGCAAAGGAGCACGCAACGGAGTATGCGCTCCGTTACGTGTTCAGCCACGCCGGAGATGTCGCGGACCTTGCCGCGCACATCGAAGAAACCCCCGGAGTGGAAATCCTCTCGCTGGGCCGGGGCCTTGAGTTGATCAAGGATCTCGGGGACGCTTCTGTCGTGGCGGGAGCCTACGGACTCGACGACTTCACCGGTACCCACGGAATCGGACATACCCGAATGGCAACGGAATCGGATGTGGATATCCGCTCGGCGCACCCGTACTGGGCCTTCCCCTACAATGATGTCTCCGTGGTGCATAACGGCCAGATCACCAACTACTGGATTCAGCGCCGCGAGATGGAGCGCAAGGGGCACCGTTTCATGTCGGATTGCGACAGCGAACTGCTGGCAGTCTACACAGCTCACCATCTCTCCGAAGGCTCCTCGCTCGAGGACAGTCTCAGACGTTCGATCGACGAAATCGACGGCGTGTTCACCTACCTGGTGGCGACACGGGACAGTCTTGGCATGGCGAAGGATACCATGGCCGCAAAGCCATTGGTCCTTTACGAGAGCGACGACATGATCGCGATGGCATCCGAAGAGGTCGCAATCCGTTCAATTCTTCCGCAGGAAATCGACACCTGGGACCCGTACGACGAGGAGGTTCGGGTATGGCAGGCATGACCGACGACAGCCTTCGGAGCATGAGCCAGGACGATCGCGCACGCGCGCTCGGCATGATGAGCGAACAGCTGGGCGGGCGCTCGATGTTCGTGGAATTCGACGAGAGCGCCGAGGAACGGTTCACCTATCCCTGGGCGCCCGACGTCGATTTCAACAAGCGGACCGAGTTTGACACCGGCGAACTCTCGAGCACCGAGATCAACCGGAAGATCCGCGACCTGATGTCGGAAGGATATGGCACGATCGTCGTGCGGAATCCGCGCGGCCGTCACTCGCTTGGCGTCGGTATCCTGTCGCGGCTGAATCTCGTGTTCGAAGGGTCACTCGGGTATTTTGGCGTCGGGCTGATCGACGGCCCCAACGTGCGGATCAACGGCAGGGTCGGCTGGTCGTGCGGAGAAAACATGATGTCGGGCACCGTCGTCATCGAAAAGAACGCCGGATCGACATTCGGGGCCGCGATCAGGGGCGGAGACCTCGTCTGCAAGGGGTCTGTCGGCTCACGCACCGGCATCGACATGAAGGGCGGGACGGTCATCGTGGGTGGCGATACCGGCGCGCTTTCCGGATTCATGATGCAGCGAGGCCGCATGGTCATTTGCGGCAACGCCGGGAAGAACCTGGGCGATTCGATGTACGACGGCACGATCTTTGTCGGCGGCGAGATCCAGTCACTCGGTGTCGATGCAGTGCCCGCGGAACTTACCGAACTCGATCGGGCCTGGCTCACGCGAAAGCTGATTCCCCATGGCCTGCTGCCGCAAGACGGCGTCGGCTGTTTCACCAAGATCGTCGCCGGCAAGCAACTTTGGAACTACGACAACCTCGAACCGACGGAAAAGAAACTCATCCTGTGATGTCCTGACGGCCGGAATCCCTCCCACGCGTCGCAGACGGGAAGGCGTGCTTCCGGCACCGCCAGGCAGGTATCGGAAATCGAAAGGAGACCGAGATGGCAGACGGAGCGTTGCCAGTAAAGAAACCGCTGGAGCGGGATCCGTACCGGCTCGGGGACTCGTTCATTTTCCCGCCGCACGTCATCGACGACATCCACGTCAAGTCGGAACTCGGCCGCTACCGCATGCGGGGATTCTCGCTGTTCAAGCGGATCCCGCACTGGGACGACCTGACGTTTCTTCCCGGAACCCTCACGCGATTCGTCATCGAGGGATACCGGGAGAAGTGTGAAACCAGGACGATCATCGGGCCGAGGGCCAAGAGGCCGCTCGAACTCGAGATACCGGTCTACGTCACGGGCATGAGCTTCGGCGCGCTGTCGTACGAGGCAAAGACCGCGCTCGCCCGGGGAGCGACCATGGCGGGAACCGCGACTTGCTCGGGTGAAGGGGGCATGATTCCGGACGAACGCCGGTACAGTTCGAAGTGGCTCTACCAGTGCATACAGTCGCGCTACGGCTTCAATCCCCACCATCTTGTCCTCGCGGATGGTTGCGAGTTTTTCATCGGCCAGGGATGCAAGGTCGGCCTCGGCGGTCACTTGATGGGTCAGAAAGTCACCGACCAGGTGGCGGAAATGCGGTCGTTGCCGGCCGGAATCGATCAGCGATCGCCGGCTCGGCATCCCGACTGGCTGGGTCCGGATGACCTTGCCCTCAAGATTCAGGAGATCCGGGAGGCGACCGACTGGATGATACCGATCCAGCTGAAACTCGGCGCCGCACGGGTCTATGACGACGTCAGGATGGCCGTCAAATGCGATCCTGATTCCATCTACATCGACGGAATGGAAGGTGGAACCGGCGCCGGCCCTCACCTGGCGACCGAGGACACCGGCATACCCGGCATGGCGGCGATTCGCCAGGCGCGCCGCGCGATCGACGATCTCGGCAAGAGAGGGGAGATTTCGCTGGTTTATGCAGGAGGTATCCGCAACGGGGCCGATGTCGCCAAGGCCATCGCGCTCGGGGCCGACGCGATCGCGCTCGGACATTCCGTGATGATGGCGCTGAATTGCAACAAGGACATTCCGGAAGCCAACTACCCGGAAGAAATGGGTGTGGATCCCGGGTATTGCTACCATTGCCATACGGGGCGTTGCCCCGTCGGCGTCGCGACGCAGGATGCGGAGTTGAGGAAACGGCTGGATCCGGATGAAGCCGCGGAGCGCGTCTACAACTTCCTGCACACGTTGACGATCGAGGCCCAGTTGTTTGCCCGGGCTTGCGGGAAGACAAACATCCATTCGCTCGAGCCCGAAGACCTGGCGGCGCTTACGATGGAAGCTTCGGCGATGGCCGCGGTTCCTCTTGCCGGCACCAATCACACGGTCGGCGTGGACGACTACCATCATATCTGAGCATCGCGACGATACGCGGATACGCGGCACCGTTCGCGTCTGAAACGAGGAGAAACCGAAATGGCCGGCACGCAGTACCGGGGTTCCGAGATCACGGATGTCGATCAGTTCATCGACGATGCAGCAGGACTGGACTCGGAACGGGAACAGGAAATCGGCCAGCACATCGGCTATCGCTACGACGTGAACCTGGTTCCGGACTACGGCCGCATCACGCCGTTCCTGGAACGCTACATGGAGATCATGGGTTGGGACGACCTGAACTGGCTTGAGGATATCCACATGGGTTACGAGGACGGCCAGGCGGCCGTGTTCGACAGAAATGTCAATGGCTGGGTACGGGTTCCCGCAAGCATCGACCTGCCTGGCAACCAGCAGGACCGCGACATGATCGCGAGAGAACTGCTCATCAAGTTTCAAATGTCGGATTGTCATCCGCTGGTCGCGCTGCGAAAGGCGTACACCAAGTTCTGATCACCCGAGCAAACCGGTCCAAGCCATGTCCCGAAAGCTGAACATCGCCTGTCTCCAGACGAGCCCGAGGCCGGATTTCGAGTCCGCCTTGTCTGAAGCGCTCCGACTCGCCGAACGGGCCGTGGACCGGGGAGCCCAATTCCTGGCCTTGCCGGAGTACTGTGGTGGATTGAGGTCCCAAGGCGCCCGGATCGTGCCACCGTCGTCAACCGAACAGTCGCATCCCGTTCTTGCGGGCCTTCGCGCATTTGCTTCCGAGAGACGTGTCTGGATTCTGATCGGATCGCTCGCAATAACCGCCGCACATGGCCGCATCATGAACCGGGGATTCGTCCTTGACGACAACGGTTCGATCGTGAGCCGCTACGACAAGATCCACATGTTCGACATCCAGTTGTCGGAGTCGGAAGTATACCGCGAAAGCGATACTGTTACGCCGGGAACCGAGGCCGTCATGACCGGCACCCCGTGGGGAATGGTCGGACACACGATCTGTTACGATTTGCGATTCCCGGGTCTTTTTCGGGACATGGCGAAGGCGGGCGCCGCAATCATCACGATTCCCGCCGCCTTCACCAGGAAAACAGGTGAGGCGCACTGGATTGTGCTCAACAGGGCACGGGCAATCGAGAACACGTGCTTCGTGGTTTCACCCTGCGCGACCGGGAGCGTGCCGGGCGGCGGGGCGTGCTTCGGGCATTCGCTGGTCGTCGATCCGTGGGGCGAGGTTCTTGCGGACGGCGGAACCGGTCCGGGCGTCGTCAGCGCCGTGATGGACCTCGAACATGTTGCGGACGTTCGTCGCCGCATCCCCAGCCTGGATCATGACCGTCAGTACACGCGGCGATGGGAAGAAGGAAAGAAGGCGGCGTGAGCGAAGCCAGGACACTCGACGTGGCGAACACGGGGCACGAGGTGTCCTTGCGGCGCAGGAACGCGTTCCTGAAGTGGCAGTGCCGCGTGCGGCAGATGGCCATGCGAACGGCGGGCGGCCGCCCTGACGCCGCGATCAGGCCGGCCGTCGTCTTGCCCGAAGGCAGTGCGCCGGGACGCATAACCACGATCCTGTTGAAGCGGCCGGCATTCAGCGTGACGCCTGAATTTCGGCACATGGTGAGCCGAACCCATGATCCGGCTGAACGCCGCGAAGCGGCTGTCCGGTTCCTGTCGGCTTCCCATTACCAGAGAGCCGAAGAATTTTCCGATGAACTCGCCGCGACATTCGCGCCTGGCGCCGCGTTTGTGGAGGCGGTCTCCCGGACGTGGCGATGCAGGCTCGTGTACGATGCCTTTTCCCAGGGGTTTGATCTTGCCTGTTCGGTCAGGTTGCATGGAGCCCACGATCCGTTTCGCGAGGCGGCATACTGGCACAACAAGCTGTTCAATTCCGAATTGCATCCCGATACCGTTGTCTTGGGATTTTTGCCTGACTGGGAACACTCGAAAGCGGCCCCCGAACCGGCTTGGGGCCGGGCGACGGCCGACCGGCAGGCCGGCCGGGTGATGAACGAAGAAAGGACAAGAATATGACCACGCGTGTTGCGATTATCGGTGCAGGACCGTCCGGGTTGGCGCAACTCAGGGCGTTCCAGTCAGCCGAGGCAAAGGGAGCGGAAGTCCCGGAAGTCGTATGTTACGAAAAGCAGGAAGACTGGGGCGGGTTGTGGCGCTACACCTGGCGCACGGGGACTGACGAGGCAGGCGACCCCTGTCATGCCTCGATGTACCGGTACCTTTGGTCAAACGGTCCCAAGGAAGGGCTTGAATTCGCCGACTACACGTTTGACGAGCACTTCGGGAAACCGATCGCGTCCTATCCTCCGCGGGCCGTTCTTTACGATTACATCGAAGGGCGGATCAGGAAAGCCGGCATCCGGGACAAGATCCGATTCAACAACCTGGTTCGCGACGTTCGGTACAATGAAGATACGGGCAAGTTTGCCGTGGTCGCGAGAGATACGGCCGAGGACCGCGAATCGGAGGAATCCTTCGATTACGTCGTTGTTGCGACCGGTCATTTCTCGACCCCGAACGTGCCGTACTACGACGGTTTTGACTCCTTTGACGGGCGAATTCTGCACGCGCACGACTTCAGGGACGCGCGCGAGTTCATCGGGATGGACATTCTGATTCTAGGCACCAGCTATTCGGCCGAAGACATTGGCTCGCAATGCTGGAAGTACGGATGCAAGTCGGTCACCGTGGCGCACCGGACCGCTCCGATGGGTTTCGACTGGCCGGACAACTGGCAGGAAGTCCCGAAGCTGGAACGCGTCCGTGGAAACACGGCGTGGTTCATCGACGGGACCAGCAAGGACGTTGACGCGATCATCCTGTGTACGGGATACAAGATTCACTTTCCGTTCCTGCCCGACGACCTGCGCCTGAGTTCGGCAAACCGCCTCGCGACCGCTGACCTGTACAAGGGAGTTGTCTGGAACCGGAATCCCAGGCTCTTCTATCTCGGGATGCAGGACCAGTGGTACACCTTCAACATGTTTGATGCCCAGGCGTGGTACGTTCGGGATGTCATCATGGACAGGATCGAGCTGCCGTCCCGCGTCGTCATGGAGCAGGACCCGAAGGATCGGGAGGCCGCCGAGGACGCGCTCGAAGATGATTATCAGTGCATCGCCTACCAGGGGGACTACGTCAGGGAGCTGATCGCGGACACCGACTATCCCAGCTTTGATATCGATGCAGCCAACGAAGCCTTCTATCAGTGGAAAAAGCACAAAAAAGAAAACATCATGGCGTTTCGAGACAATGGGTACGTGTCACCCATGACCGGAACAATGGCGCCACCGCATCACACCAAGTGGGTTGATGCGATGGACGACAGCATGGAGAGTTATCTTCAGGCTGACTAACCGGCCCGGGCACCGTGGTTTTCTCTCCCGGGAAAGCCGCGGTGCCCGGCCAGAAATCGCCCGCAATGCAATTTGCGGGCGTTCCAAAAAAATCGGAGGGACAAATGAAGAAAGTGATTTCAAGTACAATTGCTGTGGCCGCCCTCGCGGCCGCACCATTTGCGGCGAATGCCGCGGACAGCAGTGATCCCATAATCATTCCGACTCACAACTGGTCGAGTCAGATCGTCATGAGCCATGTCGTTGGCCAGATGTTCGAATCGATGGGCAACAATGTCGAGTTTGTTTCGACCGACTCGCAGGCCGTGTATGAATCGGTCCGCCTCGGCGACGTGACGCTCGAGCTCGAAGTCTGGGAAGGCGCATTTGGCGTGGCATTCAACGAGGCCCTCGCCAAGGGAGGTCTTCACGATGTCGGCGACCATAACGCGGTGACCCGCGAGGACTGGTGGTATCCGCTCTGGACCAAGGATCATTGCCCCGGCTTGCCCGACTGGGAGGCGTTGAACGAATGCGCTGCGCTGTTTGCGACGCCTGAAACCGGTGACAAGGGCCGTTTTCTCGGCGGACCGGTTGACTGGCTCAAGCACGATGCCGAACGCGTTGAAGCGCTGGGAATGAACTTCACGGTTGTCAACGCTGGTTCTGCCGCAGCCATCTGGGCCGAAATTGCCGCGGCCGAGAAGACCATGAAGCCCGTGGTCGTGTTCAACTGGACCCCGAATTTCGCCGAGGCGGTTTGGCCCGGCGAATTTGTCGAGTTTCCGGAGTACTTTGAAGGGTGCAAGGAAGATGCGTCTCTCGGCCCCAACCCGAACATGACCTACGATTGCGGCAATCCGGCCAACGGCTACCTGAAAAAGGCGGCCTGGGACGGCATGAAGGACAAGTGGCCGAAGGCTTACGGCGTCCTGACCAAGTTGTCGTTCACCAACCCGCAGATCGCCGAAATGGCAAAGCTGGTTGACGTCGACGAGATGGAGCCGGAAGATGCTGCGACAATATGGCTCGAAAACAACAAGGACGTCTGGATGCCCTGGCTGCAGTGACATCCTGAAGTCGCTTTAAGCGATGGCCGCGTCCGGTTCATGAACCGGGCGCGGCCCTGATTTAAACGGGGAGGGCAATGCCTGAATTAGAACCTGTCATTCGATGTCAGGGCATTTGGAAACTTTTTGGAGATCGCCCCGATCGCTATTTTGCGTCGATGACAGGCGCCCCGGACTACGAAAGAATTAGAGCGGACGGATATATCGCTGCCGTTCGCGACGTGTCGCTCAGTATCGACAAGGGCGAAATGCTGGTGATCATGGGCCTGTCCGGGTCCGGAAAGTCCACGCTTGTTCGCTGCATGTGCCGCCTGATCGACGTGACGGGCGGAAACGTCGTCGTGGAGGGACAGGACATCGGTACCCTGACCGAAAGAGCCCTGATCGACCTCAGGCGCTCGAAGATGGGGATGGTTTTCCAGAACTTCGCCCTGTTGCCTCATCGAACCGTTCTCGAGAACGTGGCGTTCCCGTTGGAAATGAGGGGGCAGGACCGGATTGAACGGCGCGAACGGGCACTGGAAGTGATCCGGCTCGTTGGCCTCGACGGCCGGGAAGAGTACTTTCCGCGCGAGCTCTCGGGAGGCCAGCAGCAGCGGGTCGGAATCGCCAGAAGCCTCGCGATCGAACCGGATATCTGGTTTCTCGATGAGCCGTTCTCGGCATTGGATCCCCTGATCAGGAAGGAAATGCAGGACGAGTTCCTCCGCCTCCAGGAATTGCTTGGCAAGACCATCGTTTTCATTACGCATGATTTCGACGAGGCGCTGCGGCTCGCCGACCGGATCGCGATCATGCGGGACGGGGCGGTTGAACAGGCCGACACGCCCGATCAGATCGTGCTTGAGCCCGCGACCGACTACGTACGCAAGTTCACAGAAGACATCGAAAAGTCGCGCGTGGTTCATGCGGCGGGACTTGCCCGGCCTGTCGACTTGGCCACAACGCCTCGAGGAAGCCCGATCTCCGGCAAGTTGACGATTCTCGAACTCGCCCGACAGCTGGTCAACGACCAGCGTGACGAGATTCCGGTGGCCGATTCGGAGGGCAGAATCACGGGCGTTCTCAAGCGGACGGACGCACTCGACATTCTGTTCGGGGAGCGGTCATGAGCATCGCATCCATTCCGTCGGGTCGGACCGGTGGTTGGTTGTCGCAGGCGCAGATCGGTCAGGGTCTCATCCTGCTGGCGATTCTGGCGGTTGTCTTCAAGTTAAGCCTTCCCGGGTTCCTGATTCGCCCCCCCGAGTGGCTGGTCTTGCCATTCGCGGACTGGATCAACGCCTCGTTCAACTTCATCAAGGACGACCTCGGGTTCATTTACGTGACGCGGGCATTTGCCGCCGCGGTTGAATGGCTGCTCGATGTCACTGCCAACCTCTTGTACGGCAGAAACCGCTGGCCGCGCATAGGCCCGATTCCCTGGACGACGATTGCTGTCACGGCGGCGATTGTCGGGTATGTGCTCAACGGCTGGAAACTGGCTGTACTTTCCGGTGGCACCTTTCTCTGGATCGCCGTGATGGGACAGTGGAAATGGTCGATGGAAACGCTCTCGGTCATCGTGGTCGCTGCTCCGTTTGCCGTTTTCCTCGGCCTGTTGCTCGGAATAGCCGCCTGGCGCCGGCCCTGGGTCGAACGCATGTTGAATCCGATCCTCAACATCGCGCAATCCTTGCCCCATTTCGCGTACATGATACCGGTCGTCGTTTTCATTGGTGTCGGCCCGAAGTCGGGTGCTGTCGTGACGATTGTCTTTGCGACTCCACCGATGATCCGGATGACGTTGCTCGGCCTCAAGAAGGTCCCGCCGGAAATCGTCGAGAATGGCCACATGTGCGGCGCAAGCAGGTGGCAGCTGATGCGCTACGTGCGCATTCCGACGGCTCGAACGGAAATCCTGATCGGCGTCAACCAGGTCATCATGCAGTGTCTCGCGATGGTCGTTCTGGCCAGCTTTATCGGGATGCCGGGTCTCGGGCAGAAGCTTCTTCAGCTATTGCAGGCGCTCAAGGTCGGCCGTTCGGTGGAGATCGGCATTTCGATCGTCCTCATCGCGGTCTGGCTTGACCGGTGCACGAAGGCATGGGCGCAGAAACAGCCGGTCCATTTCGACAGGGGCACGAGCTGGGCCGTTCGGCATCGTAACCTGTTGATCTGGGCGGGATTGGCGGTCGCCACCCTGGGTGCGGCCGCGATCTGGCCAATCGCCGATGAAGTCAAACGCAGCCAGGCATTCACGATTTCCAAGCCGCTTGACGCCGCTGTCGACTGGATCATCGTCATGATCGATCCCTTTACCCAATGGTTGCGCGGTGCCCTGATCCGGTTTGTCCTGATCCCGATGCGAGACGCTTACCTGTGGTTGCCGTTCTCGTCAGTCCTGCTGTTGCTGTCGGGAATCGGTTACCTGATCGGTGGCCTGCGGTCCGCCCTGGTTTGCGTTGCGTTCTTCGGCCTGATCGCGATGTCAGGCTGGTGGGACAGGGCGATGATCACCACCTACATGGTCAGTTTCGCGGTCATGCTGGCCGCAATTATCGGCTTGCCACTGGGCATTTGGGCATCCCGGTCTTCGCGGCGTTCGAATGCCGTCCTGCTTGTTTGCGATACGGCGCAGACCTTTCCGAGTTTCATTTACCTGATTCCGGTCGTCATGCTTTTCGGTGTCAACGACGTGGCGGCAATCGGCGCCGTGGTTATCTTTGGCGCCATCCCGATGACTCGTTACACGATTGAGGGGCTTCGCTCGGTTCCCCCGGAGCTCATCGAGACCGCTGACAAGTCCGGCGCCTAGGAGCTCAACAAGCTGGCAAACGTCCGATTGCCGATCGCGGTTCCGACGATCATGGTCGGAGTCAACCAGACGGTGATGTTTTCGCTGTTCATGGTCATCATCGCGGCCTTTATCGGAACGCAGGACCTCGGCCAGGAAATGCAACGCGCCTTGTCGTCAACCGACGTCGGCAAGGGTCTCGTGCTCGGATTGTGCGTTGCATTCATGGGACTGATGGTTGATCATCTGATCATTCGCTGGTCTTCCGAGCGCAAGTCTGCACTTGGCATCAGTTAGGCTGATCGGGAGAGTGTCCAGGTGGAAGGGCGGCAAACCGAGGAGTGGATTATTCGGGAACGCCTGTCATCCCTGGATCGGGGCCCGAAGGCGGTCGCATGATGGTACAACCTGTCCTTGAAATTCCGTTTGAGCGTTCCGGCGTGGTAGAACCGGGGCTTCCGGTCCTGCAACCGGGCGTCGAACGCTTTCCGGTGCCGGGAGGCGGGTCGCGTGCCATCCGGGTCGATTCCGGCGACGAAATCCTCATCGTTGATACCGAAGGATTGCAGCCAGCCGAAGTTGTCATGTTTTCGCCCGACGGGTCCTCCGATGCTGGCATGATCGGGCGCTCCGGTGGCCGGTCCGCGGTCGGACTCCAATCGGTGCTTGCATCCGGGCACCCGTCGGGTGCGCGGGTTCACCGTGCGCTGACGGCGGCCGGGTTCGACGTCGGACATGCAGACGCCGTCCGGGTGTTTGAACGGGATTCGCGCGCGGGCGAAATCGAGCGTTTTACGGTGGATTCGGACGGTCTTTTGCTCGTCGCCGCGCCCGGAGGGCCGATGGCTCCAGATTCGCAGGACGCACCGACGGGCATCGTGCTTTACGTCCGGAGGTCGGCACCCAACGAACACGAGGGAGATTTGACCCCGGCCGACCCGCTCGCGGATCCGTTGACCGACTTCAACATCCAGCCCGGCGAAGCCAGGGCCTACGAGGTGCGTGCAGGCCAGTTCATCCAGATCATGGATGTCCAGGGCCGCGAGTGTTCGGATTACCAGGCATTTTCGCTCCGCGCGCTCGACGCGGGGCTTGAGCGCGACATAGACCCGACCACGACACGCAGCCTGATGGGATCACTCTACCCGTCTCCCGGGATTTTTTCGAAATACTGGACGGTGGACCAGGAGCCGCTGGTCGAGATCGTCCAGGATACGTGCGGACGACACGACACCTTCGGACTGGCGTGCACGGCGCGTTACTACGAGGACCTGGGTTATCCGGGGCACGTCAACTGTTCCGACAACATCAACGGAGAATTGCAGGGGCGCGGGATCAGGCCCCGGGCAGGTTGGCCGGCAATCAACTTTTTCTTCAACACCATGCTGGACGATACCAACGTGCTGGCGATGAACGATCCGTGGTCGCGCCCGGGCGACTACGTGCTGCTGAAGGCACTGACCGACCTGGTTTGCGTTTCCACCGCCTGTCCGTGCGACGTTGATCCGGCGAATGGATGGCGCCCGACGGACATCCAGGTCCGGGTTTATGGCAAGGACGAGGATTTTCGGCGCTCGGTTGGCTGGCGCCGGTCAGTGGAGACCGAGTTGGAAGATACGAAAGAAACAGGATTCCACGCGTGTTTCGCCAGGCACACGCGGGATTTCACGGAATACAACGGTTACTGGCTGGCGAACGCGATGACCGGGCACGGGGCGGTCGCGGAATACTGGGCATGCAGGGAAAAGGCGGCGATCATGGACCTGTCGCCGCTCCGGAAGTACGAAGTGACCGGCCCCGACGCGGAAAGGCTGATGCAGCTGTGTCTCACGCGCGACATGAGCCGGTTGTCAGTGGGGCAGGTGGTCTACACGGCGATGTGCTACGAACACGGCGGCATGATCGACGACGGCACGGTTTTCCGGCTGGGCGACATGAATTTTCGCTGGGTTGGCGGTAACGACGAATCCGGGCTCTGGCTTCGTGAACAGGCGTCGCGCCACGACCTGAACGCCTGGGTTCGGGATTCAACCGACCAGTTGTGCAATGTCGCCATCCAGGGCCCGCTCTCGCGCGGGATTCTGGCGAAGGTATTCTGGACGCCACCGACCCGGCCGACCGTCGAGGAATTGGAGTGGTTTCGCTTCACGGTGGCCAGGGTCGGCGGGTTCGATGGCCGGGCGACGGTGATCAGCAGGACCGGCTACACGGGTGAGCTCGGCTACGAGGTCTTTTGTCACCCGAAAGACGCCACCGCGGTCTTTGACGGGATTGCCGCGGCCGGTGAGCCCCATGGACTGGTTCCGTTGGGCCTTGAAGCGCTTGACATGCTGAGGATCGAGGCCGGGCTGGTTTTCGCAGGCAACGAGTTCTGTGATCAGACGGACCCGTTCGAAGCGGGTATCGGGTTCACGGTTCCCCTGAAAACCCAGAATGCCGATTTCATCGGCCGGAAGGCACTGGAAGAGCGAAAGGCGCATCCGCAACGCAAACTCGTCGGACTCGACATCGAGGGTGGTGTCGTGCCGGGCAAGGGAGACGGCATCAGGATCGGCAAGGCGCAGGTCGGGGAGGTGACGTCAGCGACCCGGTCGCCGATTCTCAGGAAGGTAATCGCGCTTGCGCGCATGAGCGTTGCGCACGCCGAGCCCGGCACTCCTGTCGAGGTCGGACAACTCGATGGTCATCAAAAGCGCCTCAAGGCAAGGGTTGCGTCATTCCCGGCCTTCGATCCCCGGAAGAACAGGGTCAAGGGGACCTACGACGGGGTCGGCTGATACCGGTCCGGGCGATCTGAATGTCCCGCTGACGGAGTGGTAAGGACCGCCTTCGCATTTCGAATGGTTGTCCATTGGCGAATTTGGTGCGAACCCGTTTCGATTCCTCTCGACGCCCGCAAATCGCGGTGAAATTCGCCCAAAATGAAAAAGGGCTGCCGTAGGGCAGCCCTTGATCACCGAGTTGAATTCGGTAGTGCGGTCAGGATTCGCTGTCTGCCGCCTCGTATTTTCCCTTTTCGACCCGATTGCATGCCCAGAGCAGGTAAATGCAGGCCAGGATCGATATGATGGTGTAGATCCCTGGCATCGCGCCAAAGGCACCCATGTACATTGCGCCGTCGACAACGGCCCAATCAGCTTCTGAGTATGGGAATCCCATATCTGTCTCCTTTTTGTCTCAGGTCTAGGTCGATGCCGTTGGCGATGCCGGAATGCCTTCCGGATAAGCTTGTGCAGGAACCTTGACCGGATCGAGTCCCGCGATTTGTGCCGCGTCGGGAACGCGGAGCATTCCGGCCATCTTCAGAATGTAGGACACGATGTATCCGGGAACGAAACCGAGCAGGAAGAAGACGATCGAACCAACGATCTGTCCGATCAGGCTGATCTCGGCGACTTCGCCTGCTGCGCCTTGCAGCGCCGGGAAGCCCGTCGCGAAGATCCCGAGCACGACCATGGCATAGATGCCCATTGTCCCGTGAACGGTCACGGCTCCGACGGCATCGTCGATTCCCCACCGTTCGAGCACCTGGGCTGCCGGCTGGAGCAGGATGCCTGCGCCGAGAGCGATGAGGAACGCCAGTGCCGGGAAGTAGATGTCCAGTCCGGACGCGACCGAAATGAGACCGGCAAGGGCACCCGACATCATCCAGAAAGGATCTCTGGTGTAGGCCCAGGCACCGATAATTCCGCCTCCCATTCCCATGAGGATATTGAAGCTCAAAGCGCTCAGGGTCATCGGCGTACCGTAAATCGTCGTTGCCTTGTCGGCGTACCACGACCAGGCTTCGCCGGGCACGATGACACATGCCATCAGGAAGCCCCAGAAGCCGACCATGATCAGCATCAGGCCGGTCACGGTGAACGGCAGGTTGTGGCCCCTCAGGTCGTTTGCAGTTCCGTCCGAATTGAACTTGCCAATTCGTGGCCCAAGATTGACCAGGACACCCAGCGCGAAGAATCCGGCGACCGCGTGGACCAGCCCCGCTGCTCCGAAATCGTGGACACCGAATTTTGTGACCAGCCAGCCGTCGGCGTGCCAACCCCAGGCAGCCGCAACGACCCAGGCAAACGAACCGAGGACGATTGCGCAGATGGTGAATCCGACGGTCTGGATTCTCTCGATGAGTGAACCGGACATGATCGAAGCGGTGGTGCAGGCAAAGAGCGTAAACGCACCCCAGAAGACGCCGGACGCCCGGTCGGCGATGTTCGGTCCCATGTATTGCGCGGATTCGCCCCATCCGAGAGCGATCGCATTGGCGTACCCTGCGCCCGAAATCTCATACGGACCCGGGGATAGGGTCAGTCCCGTGGGGAAGGCCCAGTAGACCCACCAACCAAACCAGTAAAACGTCGGAACCATGAACGCGAATGCAAGGATGTTCATGACGCCTGATGACAGCACGTTCTTCATCCGCGTCGCGCCCATCTCATACGCCAGGAACCCGGCGTGAATGATGATCATGAGCGGGATCGTCAGATAATAGTAAGTTTCGGCGAACATCGTGTTCGTCACGGCTGCGCTAGCCTCAAGCTCGGCGATCCTTGCCGTTAATTCAGCAAGTTGCTCTTCCATAGCTTTCTCCCTGTTTGTCCACGTAGCCCGTCAGACTTGTCTCGGAAGTCTTCGCGGAACTACATTGCCGTTCAGACTGGCACATGACCCGATTTCAAGCAACATTTTCCGAAAAATCCCAACCAATTGTGAACCGGTATGCGTCATTCATCTGTATTTTGATTTGAATTTAGGCAATCAGGAAACGAAACAGACCTCCTATATTGCGTGGATTTCGCCTGATCCTCTATGAATCGAACCAGTGAACCCGCCAATTCCATAGTCAAGAGGCTTGCCCAATGGCGGACACGCCCAGTCTTCGACCTGGCCATTCTTGGGGGCAGCGCATTTCCGGTCGAATTCCGGGAATTGAATCGGGCAGAGTATTGCGGGAAGATGTTCGTCGCGACCACGGGCCACGGGCGTATGGGGTCGCGGAGTGTATTCGTCAGGCCGGACAGTGATGCCAAGTCTGCCATCAAGAGCAAATGTCCTTCATTTTTTCCAGTTCGTGCCAATCTGGGTGCTGGTCATGCTGAGCAGCCTTTTGACTCCCCGGCTCCGGGGACGGCTATGGTCGCATCTGGGCGGCGTCCTGGCTCGCATGAGTCCGGAACTCCGAAGGCGTGTGGACCACAATCTCAGATTGGTCATGCCCGAACTGGGTCCACAGGAGCGGAAACGCCTGACCGCGGCCGTCGGTCGTCATTTCGCGCTGACGTATTCCGAACTCCTGTTCAACCGGCAATTCGGAAATGCCGTTGGCCGATTTGACATGGCAGGGCCGGGGATGGCTGCCGTCCGGGAAGCACACGCGACGGGAACGGGGTGCATTATCGTTTCCGGCCATTTTGGCCAGTGGGAAGCGATCCGCCATGTACTCAAGGCACAGGAAATGACCTGTTCCGCGATCTACAAACCGAATCGCAACAGCTATTTCGACAAGTTGTATGCGAAGAACATCCGGTGCGGCGGAGAACCGCTCTTTGAGACAGGTGCGGCCGGAATGCGGGCGCTGGTTCGCCATCTCCGGGGCGGGGGGTTGGTGTCTCTCTTGCTGGATCAACGCCACATAAAGGGGGATGTGCTCGAATTCATTGGCCGGCCGGCATTTACATCGACGCATTTTTGCGAACTCGCATTGCGGTTCTCGGTACCGATCGTTCCAGCTTACGGAACGAGAAGCCGGGACGGCAGGATCCTGGTCGATTTCGAAGAACCGATCGAAGAGTCGGACCCGATCTTG
This sequence comes from Paracoccaceae bacterium, assembly GCA_026707935.1. Taxonomy (GTDB): domain Bacteria; phylum Pseudomonadota; class Alphaproteobacteria; order Rhodobacterales; family Rhodobacteraceae; genus JAPPHA01. The sequence goes on along the minus strand of JAPOVX010000293.1, from coordinate 21,898 downwards.
ATGACACAGAAGATCAACGATAGCCTGACGGAAAGGGTGCGGAAAAACCCTGAGCAATACCATTGGATGCACTGGCGGTGGAAATACGCGTCTCCGGCTCTGGACACAGACGAGGGATGAGGCCGCCGGATTCGTCAGGGGGACTTGACCTTGGGTTGAACGGCTGAAGGCACGCGCATCTGGTGGGGTTGGTTGTCCTGCCCTATCCGGGCGTGTCACGGAAACCGCGACATGCAGCGGGAATTGAAACGGGAGATGCCGGTTGCAGATTGCCCATCGTAAGGTCGGTTCGGAGTATCCTCCGCTGATCATAGCCGAAATCGGCATCAATCACGGCGGGAGCCTGGAAGTCGCCATGCATATGGCGAGCTGCGCCGCCGCCGCAGGATCCGAGTGCATCAAGCACCAGACGCATTTTGTCGATGACGAGATGACCGAGGAAGCCCGTTCGATCTTTCCGCCAAACGCGGATGTCTCGATTTGGGATGTGATCGAACGAAGTGCCTTGTCGCCCGATGACGAAATCCGACTCAAGCAGCATGCCGAGAACCTCGGACTGATTTACATTTCCACTCCATTCAGCCGTGCAGCAGCGGATTTCCTGCAGGAAATCGACGTTCCGGCTTTCAAGATCGGCTCGGGGGAATCCGACAACCTGCCGCTCATCCGGCATGTCGCTGCATTCGGGAAGCCGGTCATCATGTCGACCGGAATGCAGACGGTCGATTCCGTTCGAGAATCCGTCGAGATTCTTGTTGCGGCTGGAGTGGACTATGCGTTGCTCGAATGTACGAATCTCTATCCTTCACCTCCCGAACATGTCTCGCTCAGGGGAATCTCTGAACTCAGGGAAGCGTTCCCGGATGCGGTCGTCGGGTTTTCTGACCATTCAATCGGGCCTGAAATGGCATTGGCCGGCGTTGCGCTCGGTGCCGCGATCATAGAGAGGCACTTTACCGATAGCCGTTACCGGGAAGGACCGGACATCGGTTGTTCCATGGACCCTTCCGAACTGAATTTTATCGTTCAGAAGGCGCGGGAAATCGCGATTGCGCGCGAAAACGAAAAGAAACGCTCGGCTCCCGAGGATGCAGTGTATAGGTTCGCCCGCGCCTCGGTGGTTGCGGACAGGGATCTCCCTGCCGGTCATGTCGTTGCCGAGACGGACATTTGGGCCAGGCGCCCAGGAACCGGGGAAATTGCAAGCCATGAATTCGACCGGGTTGTTGGACGGACACTGGTTCGATCGGTCCGACGAAACACACAGTTGAAATGGTCGGATTTTACCAAGCAACCCGCTTAGTCCAAAGCGCTGTGGTACGGCGCGTCAACCGGGTAGGTTCGAGACCCGCCCGATCCTTGTCTCCATCGAGTCGGAAGCTGCCGGAACGGGATACGGGTTTTGATGAACGGAAGACAGGCTTGTCACCGTTCCTTGGCAGCAAGGGACATGTCAGTCACTGCAGCGCGCAGCGCTGTTGTGGCGTGGGCGCGGACCGGCATGATCGCGCTGAAACGGGGCGAACGTGCCGTCGCTGGTCGCGAGAGAATTCGGGAAAACGGCTAACAGGAACGTTCCTGTTAGTGATAGTCGTGCAGCAGCTGGCTCGCGCGGGCGGGATCGGAGACGAGCAGACGGAAGAGGGCGTCGTGCCGGGCACGTGGCAAGGCCATGTCTGTGTCTCCCGCTGTTGTCCGGTATCATGGCCGTGGTCACGTCCGTGGGTACGATCTTTACCCCGATCCCGGCACGTATGCCATCGTTCACTCCCACGTCCCCGGCCTCGTCTGCACGGATACGGCGATCAAAACAGGACCGAACGGACGTTGCCCGGCACCACACAAAGGCTTTCGAAATACCGAACAAACGGATCGATGGTTTCGTGACAATCCCATAGTGTTGGAATAGCCGCGGCCGAGTGACTCTACCGTCGTTTACGTCGGCGCGATTGCGGATGTGCCTGGCTGCACAGAAGCAAGATCGAAGTCAGGGCGGTCGAAGAACATGTGAGCGTGCCAGAATCGATCGGCGGCTAGGTTCCAATCCGTAGGTGCCGCCCTTCCAACACCAGAATCGAGCAGACAGTGGACGACAAAGCGTTCAAAGGGGGCGGATCATGACAAGCCATTGCGTTTTGAAAGGAGAGATTTTGTTTCCGTTCCCGAATGCCTGTCTTGCCTTCAGATTGTTGACGCTTTTGTTTGCCCACCGTTTGAATTAAGCCTTGCCGGCAATTGGCAGGTCGTTCGGGTCAGGACTGGAGGAAATCGATGGAAGAGTTTTTCCAACTGTTGTCGCAACTCCAGATAGCTCCTCCGGCAATCGCGATTGCGGTTGCCGCTTTGTTTGCGTTCATCCTGATTCTGATGATGGTCAAATCGGTGCCACAGGGAGAAAACTGGACGGTTGAACGGTTTGGACGGTACTGCCGAACCCAGAAGCCCGGACTTCGAATGCTTGTTCCACTCGTCGAACGGGTCGGCGCCAAGATCAACATGATGGAGACCGTGCTCAACATCGGGTCCCAGGAAGTCATTACCCGCGACAACGCGATGATTTCGGCCGATGCGATCGCATTTTATCAGGTCGTCGAAGCCCAGCGCGCTGCCTACGAGGTTCGAAACCTCGAGCATGCCCTTGAAAACCTGACTCAGACCAACATTCGATCGGTGATTGGCGCGATGGACCTGGACGAATCGCTTTCCCAACGGGATCACATCAACGCCCGGTTGCTCAACGTGATCGACGAGGCGGTGAAACCCTGGGGGGTCAAGGTTACCCGGGTCGAGATCAAGGACCTGATGCCTCCTCCGGATATCTCAGATTCAATGGCGCGCCAGATGAAGGCGGAGCGTGAAAAACGGGCGGAGATTTTGCAGGCTGAAGGCGAAAAACAATCCGCCATTCTCCGGGCTGAAGGTGAAAAGGAATCCCTGATCAGGGAGGCCGAAGGTCGAAAGGAGGCCGCGTTTCTTGATGCGGAAGCCAGGGAACGCGAGGCCAGCGCGGAAGCAAAGGCAACCTCGATGGTTTCCAAGGCGATTTCTCAGGGAAACGTACAGGCGGTCAATTACTTCGTTGCCCAAAAATATACCGAGGCCCTGGGAGACATTGCGGCGTCTTCCAATTCCAAGACGATCATGATTCCCCTTGAGGCGGGAAGCCTTGTCGGGTCGGTCGCGGGAATCGCCGAGATCGCACGGGAAGCGATGAGTTCCGGCAAGAAAAGTGACACTGACGAGTAAGCAGGTCCGATGTTTGATTTCCTCCAGGGGATTTCGCCATTCTGGTGGCTGGCATTTGCCTTGCTCCTAGGCGCGATCGAGATGGTCGCGTCGACGACATTTCTTTTGTGGCCGGCGATCTCGGCTCTCGTGGTCGGAGTTACGCTGTTCATCGCGCCCGATCTTTCGGGAAATCTTCAGGTCTTGTCGTTTGCTGTCCTGTCGGTGATTCTCGCGATAGGTGGACGATGGGTCTTCAGCCGTGCCAGGAAGGGTGCGGATTCCGGTCCCGCACTCAACTCGCCGGCAGAAAGGGTTGTCGGTCGTCGCGCACAGGTGCTTCAAGGCGATGGTACGAAAGCCCGCGTTGTGGTCGACGGTGTTCGATGGGACGCGAAAACGGACCCCGGGCAGGTCTTGAAAAAAGGCGATCTCGTCGTCGTGAAGTCCGCCGAAGGTACCACGCTACATGTTGCGCCGCTCGATACGGACTGAATCGGAGCACCTCGTGCGCGAATGCGAATCGAAAATTCGTGCCGGGCGGTTTCCCAGAATTTCCCGGGTAACGAGTGGGCGGGGTTTCCATGGAAACCACCGCAAATGACGCTTCGAAAGGACCGAACGTTACAAGGAGCGATCAATCGCATAGCAGATGTGCGGGCTGCCGAGAAGGCTCTCGAAGCGATCATGATTGACTTCAAAAAAAGATCGAGCGTCAATGTTCGGCTTCGTGAAAAAATGACCGGGCCGGTGGAATTGTTGAACCGTTACCGGAAACCATGACGGCCCCGGAGGGCGGAATTCCGGGATGACTTACGACGGAAAAGAAATCGGGCGCCGACTGCGTCTGGGCGAAGACAGCCGATGGGAATTCAAACAGATCGAGTTTGCCGGCAGCCGTCCTCGAAGCCCCTCCCGTGACAGCCTCGCAGATGAAATCGCGGCGTTTGCGAATGCCAGTGGCGGTATGTTGCTGTGTGGCGTCTCCGATGACGGTGAAACGCAAGGAATGTCTCGTGAGCAACTCGTCGAACTGGATACCCTCCTGGTTGAATTGGCCACGGACAGCATCAATCCCGCCGTCCGCATTGAAACGCACCACAAGGAACTTCCGACCGGCAAACGCATTCTTTTGGTCGTGATCCCGAAGGGTGACTCGCAACACGACAGCCCTGGCGGGAGCTTCGTACGGGTAGGAAGTTCGAAACGCAGGATGGCAAGCGACGAGAGATTCCGCCTCGCTCAAAGGCGGAGTCAGGCGCGCGACCTGTGGTTCGACACGCAACCATTGCCAGACACAGGATTTGGAACCCTGGATGAGGCGCTATGGAAACCCCTGTTGAGTGCGGCGGGTGCGGCGGAGCCGGAAGCGGCCTTGGAAAAGCTGGCACTTCTGGCACCTGATGATGCCGGTATCCCCCGTGCCACGGTGACCGGTGTATTGCTATGCACCCGATCGCCCGAGCGATTTCTTCCCGGCGCCAGCATCACGGCGACCTGCTATCGAGGCCGAGACCGAACTTCCGGCCAGGTCGATTCGCAGGAAATTACCGGACCGCTGAATCGGCAGATCGCTGACGCGATGACCTTTGCGATGCGGAACATGCGAATATCGGCACGGAAGACACCGGCGCGTGTCGAATTGCCGCAGTATAGCGACAAGGTCCTGTTTGAGGCGGTGGTCAATGCCGTGGTTCACCGCAACTATTCCGTTCACGGCAGCAAGATCCGTCTGTCGTTGTTCGAGGATCGCCTGGAGATCCAGTCGCCAGGTTCGTTGCCGAACAATCTCACGCTGGACAGCATGGCCGAACGGCAAGCGACCCGAAACGAAGCATTGACATCCGTGCTGGGACGAATGCCAGTCGGAGAAATTCGTGGTTCCGGGGACAGGCTTTATTTCATGGAACGTCGTGGAGACGGTGTGCCCATCATCAGGCGGGAAACCCGGGAACTCAGCGGGAAGGTGCCGGAGTACCGCCTGATCAACGACTCGGAAATCTGCCTTGTCATCCCCGCAGCAGCTCAGGAAGAAAGCGCCGCTCATGCCATCGTTACCGCGTGGTCCAAAGGAATGCCGGTTCCCGGAGTGGAAATTCTGGTTCTGTCTCCGAACAAGACGTGGAAGCAGGCCACCACGAATACGGACGGTGAGGCGAACTTTGACCTGCACACGACCCATCTCCCGATGACCGTATTTGCGGCTGCCCCCTTCTTCGCTGCCCATGTTACCCAGGCCTGGACGCCGGGCGAAGGTGCGCTCGCCGTCGATCTTTGGGGTTTGCCGAAGGGTGGTTCAGTCGTTTTCCCGGAAGCCACCGGCCACCTGCCGGGATTGAGAGGGAGGTTGAATCCAATCCGGGACACGCATGACCGGACCTATCTGTACGCTTCCAACATCGCCATCAATGAGGGCCAGCAACAACCCGTTCACTTTTTTCCCGGTGAGGAACTGCGGCTCACAGACGCTGACGGAAACGAACTATGGGTGCGCATTGTCGATATCGTTGGCAGATCTGCACTTGTCGAATATCGTGCGTCCCCTCAAGGGGATCAACCACGTTAGTAGGGCAATTGATCACAGTAAACCGATAATTGGTCGTGATTCTATTTCATCAGTCATATTTTCCCGACAAGATAGCTGTTTGGGCTGCGTCAATGGCTTCAAGCGTCCTGGCGGCGCTTCCGGCATGAAGTGCGTGAAAACGTAACGCGTCCTGACCGAGTTTTTCGGTGTCTTCGCCCGATCGGAGCATTCCCATTATCGTGCTTTCAAGCTCGTCAATCGACTCGGTCTTGAACAGGACACCCGCTGCCATGGCTTCGACGGCCGGGAATTCGATTGTCCAGATATGTGGCCCGACGATGACCGGTTTCTTGAGGGCCAGGGGCTCGATGACGTTGTGAGCACCGGCCGGCGTGAACCCTCCGCCAACGACGGCGATATCAGAGAGTTCCAGATAGAATGGCATTTCGCCCAGAGAATCCCCGAAAAAGACGTCAACGTCGTGGAAATCCTGTCCACTACCGACCAGACGGAGTTCTTCGTCGAGGATTCCTGATCTTGGGACGACTGTCAGCCCGGATCGTTGCAGGAATTCGGCGACCTTGGCGAATCGTTCCGGCCGCCTCGGAACATAGACGAAAAAGGGCCGCGGCAGCTTTGCTTCCAGGCAACGTGACCGAAGCCTGGGAATCAATTCGGCGAATATACTGTCTTCGCCCTCGACCACGCTGGTGAAGGCAATGACAGCCCGTTCCGGGAGGCCGATGTGTCGGGATTTCGCGAATTTCCTGGCCATGGAAACCTGGCGTTGGGGCAATGGTTGGTCAAAGCGCAGTTCGCCCGTCACGGATACGTTTGAAACTCCCAGTTTCCGAAACCTCGTTGCGTGTTGCTCAGACTTTGCGAAGGCAGCGCTGATCAACTTCAGAACGCCCAGCCTCAATGCATGCACTGACCACGATGACCGTTCGCTCCGTTCAAGGTTTCGCGCCGTGATCTGGGTATTGCAAAGATAGACCGGAATGCCTTGCCTTCGCGACGAGGCGATCATGACCGGCCAGATGTCGAACTCCAGTATGAGGAGGAACTTCGGGCTGATCTGACGATAGAACCTGCGGTACGCAAACCCGAATTCGAACGGCTGATACCTGGTCACGAGGCGACCGGCCGATAGGTCTTTACCGAATTTGCGTTCGGCTTCCGTCCTGGCGGCCGGGGTCATGCAGGTCACGGCGACCGTCTCACCCCTGTCGAGAAGGACTCGGATCAGCGATTCTGCGGCCCGAATCTCTCCAAGCGAAACCGCATGGATCCAGACGGAACCGGGAAGGCTCGCACCGCCACCAAATCGTTCGCCGAAACTGGCGCCGTACCGGCGGTCTCGAAGCATGCGCAAGAAGAAGTAACCCAGAACAACCGGGAATCCGACGATCCAGATTGCGCGATAGAGGAGAACCATGAAACGAATCCGGCCTGGCAGGCCGTCGGAAATGCCTGTTTCGGCGTCTTTTCGGGCGCAGTCGCCGTCAAGTTTATTACGGAATTCGGTCAACGGGTTCTTTCGAGGAACGGTGCCAATCGATACACCGTTTCCTGAACGATCGATTCCCCCTTGGTCAAGACGGGCTCGACGTTTCGGGCCAATTGGCGGACCTCGGGATCAAGAACCGCATCTGCGAGTTCTTTCCCGTTAGATATCTTTCGAGCGGCCCGGTGACCGTGGAACATTTCGTAGTCACCTTCAAAATTGCGGACACTTGGTCCATGAACAACTGCGCACCCGAGGCGGGCAGGTTCATACGGATTATGCCCGCCGCCATTGCTCATAGAGCCGCCGATGAACCCGACCTCGGAAATCCTGTACCAGATGCCAAGCCTGCCGATCCTGTCGATGATCGCGACCTGGCAATCATCGGACGGCGGAACACCGTCTTCCAGGCGTTCGCAGATGAAGCCGCGACTAAGAATGAATGCCTCGACATTCCGAGCGCGGTCCGGGTTACGTGGTGCCAAGACGAGCAGGGAGGATGGGTCGGATTGAAGGACATACTGGTGTGCTTCCGCCACGGTTGCCTCGTCGGCAGCATGTGTCGATGCGGCGAACCAGATGTTTCGGTGGGACAAGGCCTTCTCAAGCAGGGCGCGGTCATCCGGTCGATCGGCGAGTGGCGCCGCACCTGCCTTGAGCGAACCTGAAACCCAGATACGTTTCCGATCCACGCCAAGGGCGTGGTAGTGCCCGGCGCTACGGCGATCCTGTGCTCCAACAAATTGGAAACGGCGATAGAGATCCGAATACACTCCCCGAATCCGGGCCTTTGTCGCGTAGGACGCCGCATCCATTCGTCCGTTGATCATGGCGAGAGGAATTCCTCGACGGTCGGTTTCGAAGATCATCGCAGGCCAAATGTCGCGTTCGACCCAAACCGCCAGATCTGGCCGCCAGTGATCGAGGAATGTCCGAATGCACCGGATGCAGTCCAACGGGAGATACTGATGGCAACAGTGTGCAGGAAGATTGGCCGTGACTGCGTCGGCAGATGTTCTCGATATGCTCGTCAGAAGCACCTCCAGGTCAGGGAGCTCTTCACCAAGGGAGCGTATCAATCCTGACACGGAAAGAAGTTCGCCGACCCCGACAGCGTGAAACCAGGCGAGTCGCTTTCCCGTTCGCTGCAAGGATGGCATTCCGAGGCGTTCATGAAATCGGTCAGGATCTTCCTTGCCGCGTTTCAGGCGCCTGTGAACGATGAACCTTGCAATCGGGTAGGCAAGTCTCGACGCCAACAGGTAGAATCGAAGTCCCGGGCCCGTACGGGTCTTTTCGGACATGGGGAGACTCCCTGATCGGCGGTCATGGCAATGAACACAATTTGACGGAAATCACAAACCGCGTACCAGGGGTTTTCTCTTTCGATTCCATCCGCAGGGTAGCGAAACCGCAGCAGGACGCGTGGACAAAGGGCAGTGAAGTAAGGATGTTCGGTGGGACTGGCCCCTGTGCTCAACCCGGGAATACCGGCTCATTCCCGATCCGCATGGTCATTCGTAGCGTTGTTCACCCGAAGATCCGATTTTCCGCAGCAGGAAATTCGTTGTGATTACGTCTGTGTTGATGACATCGAGACGTTGATACTTCGATTCTATTCATGTTTCATCTCTTCGTGTCAGACATGCACTTCGGATTCTCGCCATGACATTTCCTGCCGTTAGCGACAGCCTCGTCAAGATTCCACTGGGATCATTGCAGGCAATTTCCCTGGACACGGAAACGACCGGGCTTGATCCGGCAAAGGCGCGAATTCTCGAACTGGGCGCCGTTCGGATCGAGTCAGGCGGTATTCGCGAGGATGACGTGTGCTCGGTTCTTGTGAACCCGGGTGTTTCGATTCCCCCCGGTTCCACTCGAATTCACGGCATCCGGGATCACGATGTGGATGATGCGCCTGGATTTCCTGGTGGAATGTCCGAATTCATTGATTGGGCCGGACCGTGCCTCGTTGTCGGGTATTCGATCGGGTTCGACATGTCCGTTCTCGAGGCCGAGCACGAACGGCACGAGATGAACTGGATTCGGCCCCGATCCATCGATGTTCAGGATCTTGTCGGTCTGCTTGAACTCGAATTGCCCGATTTCTCCCTGGAAACCGTGGCAGAATCACTCGGAATCGACGTTCGTGGACGGCACCGCGCAGTACCCGATGCGCTGCTCACAGCCAATGTTCTCGTCGAACTCATACCGAGACTCAGGTTGGCCGGGATTCAGACGTTTGCCCAGGCTGAGCGTTCGTGCGCTTCGATCCGAGCCCGGCGTGGCGACACGGGGATCCGAGTCACCGATGGTTTGGCCCATTCGCGCGGTCAGTCGCGTGCCAGCAGCAATCCGTATCTTTTCAGGGCCAAGGACATCATGCGGTCTCCGCCCGTCTCCGTATCGCCGCATTCCACGGTTGCGGAGGCAGTCGAAGTGATGGTTCGCAAGGACGTCGGTTCCGTCATTGTCGAGGAAATCGGAGAGACCCCCGCCGGGATTCTCACGGAAAGAAACCTGGTTCAAGCCTTGGGTGCCGATGGCCAATCGGTGCTCCAGATTCCGGTCGAGCGCTACTGTTCCAGACCTCTGATCACCGTTTCGGTCAAGGAGTTCGTCTATCGCGCGATGGGCGTGATGGCGTCAAACCGAACCCGGCATCTTGGTGTTACGGGTCTCGACGGCGCGCTGGTCGGAATCATCAGCGCGCGGGATGCCCTGGGCCGCCAGGCGGGCGATAGTATAGAGTTCGGGCGCGAGATCGACGCCGCCGTTTCCCCGGCCGAACTTGGACGGATTTGGGCCGGACTCACCACGGTTGCGGCGGCCCTCGTCAACGAGGGTGTCGATCCTCGAACGATCGCATCCGTGATTTCGCGCGAACTTCGTGGGCTGACCGGTCGGGCCGCCGCCCTGGCGCAGGCAGAGGTCGTCGACCAACATGGTTTGCCACCGGCGGAATTCGCAGTCATGATCCTGGGTTCCGGCGGCCCCGGGGAAAGCCTTCTCGCGATGGATCAGGACAATGCGATCGTGTTCACCGAAGGGGACGCGGGTGGAAAGGCGGACAACTGGTGCGAGCAACTCGGGCGGCGCATGTCGGATTTTCTCGATGAGGCGGGGGTGAGTTACTGTTCGGGCGGCGTGATGGCGTCACGGCCGGAATGGAGAATGGACGTGGCACGCTGGAACAAGAGGGTCGCCGAATGGATGGCATTTTCTCGACCGGAAGACCTGTTGAACGCGGACATTTTCTTCGATTCCATGGCGGTATACGGAGAAGGGAAGTTGGCCGGCAAGCTCAGGAGGGACGCGATCAGAGATGTAGCCGGGCAGAGGTCCTTTCTTCGGATGCTGGCGGGCAGGGCCGCGGACGCGCCCAGTCCCTTCGGATGGTTGGGGCAACCCAGGCTTCGACGAAATCGACTCGATTTGAAGATGCACGGTCTCCTGCCGATATTTTCCGCCGCCAGGGTGGTCGCACTCATGCACGGTATCCAGTCGCGATCGACGGCAGATCGATTGCGTAAATTCCGGGAACTGGACGAAGTTCAGGAAAAGATCGTCGACGACCTGGATTCGGCGCATGGCATTCTGCTGGGCGCGATTCTCCGCCAACAGCTGGAAGACATTCGAAACGGAATCCCGCTGTCGAATTCGGTGGCGTTCGGCGAGTTGGACGGCATGAACCGCCAGCAGGTGATCTGGGCACTGAAGCGTGTTCCTTCAATTGCAGATATCATGAAGGTTCCAGTGGGACTTTGAACTTCTTCTGGCGTGCACTTTTTCCCGTATCGGGGAGTTCACACCGTACCTGGTCGTGGTCCAGTACGGGATCGGCAGGAATGCGGAGCGGACCGCTGACGACGGAGAGATCGTCGAAATCTTTACGGTAGCGCCCGACTTCGAGACCGATGACGTTTGCTCGGCTGCGCCCGAAATCCAGTCGATGTTTGCGACAAAGCGACAAATGTGACTCAGTCGTTGTCTGAAAAGACCTTTTGAAGGGGTTGAGACCAGAATTCTTCTTGCCGGAGAACCGTGACGAAGCGTTCCGCCGCCCCTCCTTTCCCAAAGGACGTGCAGGAAGGATACCGGCGGTGCCATTCGCGATTGATGAAATCGAGGATCGTGTCCCGGTCATCGGCCTCACATGAAAAAACCGAAGCAGACGAGGCCCGATTGGTCTGACGCGTACCGATGTCGAGGCTTGGTACGCCCAGGAAGGGAGCTTCGCGCACGCCTGCACTCGAGTTGCCGACGAGCACAGCCGCATTCTTCAGAAGTTCCGAGAAATAATGGAACCGCATGGAAGGAATCGCGCGGAATGAGCCTTTGGGCAATCCGCGAACGACCTCGTGGATGGCTTCCGATCCGGGATCGTTGTTCGGGAAAATGGTGACGTATTTCCTGCCTGATTCCTCGAGGGTCGCGAAAAGCGCCTCCGCCTGTGCACCCATTGAGTCGAATTCCGATGTCACCGGGTGAAATATGACGACACCGTATTCCGACATCGGGATCGCATACCGTTTCCTGACGGCATCCACGGTGACGCCCGACGGCCCTGAATGAACATCGAGTTCCGGTGACCCGATAATAAATGTCGAATTCCGCGATTCGCCCAGTCTCATGACTCGGTCACGCGCCGCGTCAGAACTGACGAAGTGGCAGGTCGCAAGCTTCGTATTGCAGTGCCGGAACAACTCGTCGATGGTCCCGGAAACCTCTCCCCCTTCAACATGGGCGCAACGGACGTAATTGACGGCACAGGACAGCGCGCAGGCCAACGCCTCGACTCTGTCACCATGCACGATGACCAGGTCCGGCCGATGTTCGGAAAGGAAATCCGAGAATCCGAGAACAGTCTTTGCAATGATCGTGTCCTGGCCGTCAACGGGTTTCTGGTTGAGGAATTCGAAAATCTCGGCCCCGGGAACCCGATGCACCTCGATCTTCGTCAGGCCGTATCGTTCGAGCATATGCATTCCCGTCACAAAGAACGCGATTCTGTGACCGTCGTTCCGCGCCGCTTCGGCGAGGGGGAGGACTTTCCCGAAATCCGCGCGCGTTCCGGTTACAAAGACGAGTTTTCTAGACATTGGAGTTCCAGATTGAGGTGCCCGCCCGGGCCTGACGGATTCAAGGGGATATGGAGCGGGCGACGCAAAAACAATGCATCGTAATGGCAAATCTCGACGCCGTCATTTGTTTTGTCCACCAATATTCCGGGATGTTCAGGTCTGCTTTGTTCTACCGTTTGACGGATGCCGTTGCTGCGACAGGAATTTTCCAGGTTCAGTCGATAGAAACAGCGACCGCGCCAATCTGGACGCTTTTTTTTCGGTACCGGATCGCATGGGCCTGTTGAACGACCGGATTCGCCGCGAGCGAAATGAGATCCAATTGCCGTATTGGACAATCCGGCTGAAAGTGGCTGTACGCATGAATGGTCGCGTTGGCACCGCGCCCGCGGAAATGACACATTTTGGGTCGACGTCGGGCGGAATTCTGTAGAACCAGGTGGTGTGCTGGCTTGCGGGATGGCATGTTCAATTCTCGGGGACAGGCGTTGTACGACCGGCGACTGCATTGCCGGGCCGAGTTCATTTGATCAGACGCACGTACCGTCCCCGTCGAACAAATGCGCGTCGTCCAGATCGAATGACAGTCCGATGGGCTGATCCTCCTGAATGTCCGAACCGCCCGAAATCCGAACGTTGATCGGCTCCAGGCCCGGAACATCGACATACGCGAAACTGTCTCCCCCGAGATGTTCGGCCACACCTACCGTGCCGGCAATCAATGCGTCGGAAGGATCGACCACCGCGATATGCTCGGGGCGGATACCGAAGAATTCCGGGGCGGTTTCCGCAACCGGCATGTCGATATGGGTTCCGTCGCCAAGGCTAATTCCGCCGCCTTCAGACGCGCAGGGAATGATGTTCATCTTTGGCGACCCGATGAATGTCGCCACGAAGAGGTTTGAAGGATTGCGGTACAGGTCCAGCGGCGCGCCTTGTTGCTGAATGATGCCATCGTTGAAGACCACGATCCGGTCGGCAAGCGTCATCGCCTCGACCTGGTCATGGGTCACGTAGATCATCGTCTTGCCCAGCTTCTTGTGCAGCCGCGCAATTTCAATGCGCATCTGGACCCTGAGGGCGGCGTCGAGGTTCGATAGCGGCTCGTCAAAAAGGAAGGCCGCCGGATCGCGAACGATGGCGCGGCCGATGGCCACCCGCTGGCGCTGGCCGCCCGAGAGTTCCTTGGGTTTTCGCACCATCAACGGATCGAGTTGCAGGATGTCGGCTGCGCGGTCGACTGCAGCATCCATGGTTGCCTTCTTTTCACCCGCAACCTTGAGGCCGAAACCCATGTTTTCGCGAACCGTCATATGCGGATAAAGCGCGTAGGACTGGAAGACCATCGCCAACCCGCGTTCGGCGGCGCCAAGCGCACTGACGTCCTTGCCTGCGATATCGATCGTGCCGCTCGTGATCTCTTCAAGACCCGCGATCAGGCGCAACATCGTGGATTTTCCGCAGCCGGAAGGACCGACAAAGACAATGAACTCGCCTTCCTCGATCTCCATGTCGATTCCCTTGATGACGTGGATGTCGCCGAAGAACTTGTGCACGTCGTTGAGTTGAATCGTCCCCACTTGTCTGCCCTCTTCCTATTCGTCGAGTTCCCAGGCCAGCCAGATCGCAGCTGTCCAGGAGAAGGTTCCGCCGCCGCAGCCGCGGCCATCGATCGGTGAGAAATATTCCGCGAATCCGCCGTTGCGGATCAGTTCACGCGTATCTGAGCGGATGCGATCGGCCCAATTGTATTCGCCAATGTCGCGCAGGCCATTGGCGATCATGAAGTTGATCATCGCCCAGGCCGGCCCACGCCAATACCGGATGTGGTCGAAATGCTCGTCGCGGGGATCGAAGCTGGGCACCAGGTAGCGTACTCTTTCCGCAAACTCCCTCAAAGTAGTCAGAAGTTCCTCTTTGTGCGTCAGGATACCCGCGTACAGCGGCAGAAAAGAGGCAGCAGATGCCCGCCTGGACTGATCTCCCGACCGCATGTCACGGGCGACGTAACCGCCAGCATCTTCATTCCACAAAAGTTCCAGCCCGTTTTCCAGTCGGGTAATTCGGTCTTCGATACGGGCTGTCTCGTGCCCGGCACCGCGCGCGAGGACGTGCAGGTCCTTTTCCGCGCGCAAAAGGATCGAAGTGATGCCCGGATCGGCGACAAAGAACGGGTTTTCGACCGCGATTTTTTCAGGATCCCACTGGCGTTCCCTTCCGAAATAGACCAGGGCCAGGTAGCGGTCGTAATCCTGCTTTTCGGGCCGCATGTCGTTGTCGACAAGCGAGGTATCGCTACGGGTGTACTCACCGACACCGCTAACGTCGATCATGTCGCCCGGGCGGTCCCAGTCAGGCAGGTTGTCGCGGCCCGATTCCCATGGATGGGTGATCGCAATGACACCGGTTCCCTTGGGGTCGCGCGCCCGGTGCCACCATTCGTGCCATGCATCGATGCGTTTGATGAACCCGGCCGCCTGCTCGGGTTCAGCCTCTGCGAGCGCCCGGATGACTGAAGCCACCACGGGTGGTTGCGAGATGCCCGAACTGGGCATTGGGCCCATGTCGGCCTGCCATATCGATGGTCCGGGAAAGTAACCAGGTTCGTCGGCGCGGAAAATGATGTGGGGAACCATTCCGTTGGGCCATTGCGCTTCGAAGAGCTTTTCGAGCTCCTCCCACGCCCGGGCGCGATCGAAGGTGGCGAAACCGAGCGCGGAGAAGGCCGAGTCCCAGTTCCATTGATAGGGGTAGAGCCCATCGGTCGGAATGGTGTAGCCACCCCTGTCGTTGCCACGCAAGACCGCGCGCGCGCGTTCGTTCATGGTCATTTCGGTCATCCTTTCACCGATCCGGCGGTCAGGCCGGAAACCAGGAACCGTTCAAACCAGAGGAAGATGACCAGGACCGGAATGGTGACGATCACGGCGCCGGCCATAAGATGTTGGCGCGGCACTTCGGAAGAATTCAGGGAAACGACGGCGCGCGGAAGGGTGAAGATCTCGGGGCTGTCGAGGAACATGAATGCGAAGAGGAATTCGTTCCAGGCGATCATGAAGACGTAGAGCGATACCGATGCGATCGCGGGGAGTGACAAGGGCAGGGTGATCTTCCAAATCACCTTGAGACGCGAGCAGCCGTCCATCATTCCCGCTTCTTCAAGCTCGGAGGGGATACCGCGAAAGTAGCCCTGAAGCATGTAGAGAGATACGGGAATGGTCGTCGCCGGATAGATGAGCATCAGGCCCAGCAAGGTGTCACGTAGCCCCATCTGGCTGAACACGGCATAAAGCGGGATCACGAGAACGATGGCAGGGACCATGTAGATGAGCAAAATCGACCTGGTCAGGGTCGTGCGTCCGGGAAATTTCAGACGCGAAATCGCGTAGGCGCCGGGAATGGAGGCGGCGAGGGTCAGCAAGACAGTGACGACCGAAACGACAGTCGAGACGATGACGAATCGGCCGAAGTCGAATGTCGTGAAGAGCTCGACATAGGAACTGAAAAGCTCGGTCGCGCCCTGGCGAACGTTGATCGAATAGTCGAGCGGGTTCAGCAAAAGCTCGGCCTGCTTTTTCAGACTGGTCATGAGCATCGCGTAGAATGGCAAAAGCACGATCGCCGTGAAGAACACGAAACCGAAGCCCTTGAGTGCACGGATCAGCACTTCCTCGGCGCGGTAGCGATTGAGTGTCGTCCAGTCGCGTGCACGAAACGCGATGGCGACGGCGCCAACCGTAGTCATCGCGAGGGAGACCAGCACGAGAACACCGCTAGCGGGCCGATTGGCAAGCGCAATTCCGAGGGGTGCGAAGTAGGTGAGGAGGCAGATGGTCAGCGCATACGCAATGCCGGCCAGCGCAAGTCGCAGGTAGAGGCCAGCCGCATAACGGTCGGAAACGAGCCAGGCGAAAGCCCCGGCAATTCCCGCAAAGAATGCGGCGAAGGTTGTCATTTCGGCGGCGGCGCCAAAGACGAGCGTGATGCCAACGCCGATAAGGACGGCGTTGATTGCGCCCCATACCCCCCCGAGGACGAATGCAAGAATGATTCCGCGCGTCATCACATGCCCTCCTCTTTGGGGACAAACCGGAAGTAGAAGGCGACAAATGCTGTCAGGACGAAGAAGATCACCACGGCTACCGCAGCACCGGCACCGAGATTGGAGAGCGCAAAGGCCTGTTCATAGACATTGACCGTCAGCGTTCGTGTGCCCGAGGCGCCCCCGGTCAGCAAGAAGATGTCATCGAACTTGTTGAAAGTCCAAATGAACCTCAACAAGAACAGCGTTGAGATGATTCCGACCAGTTGTGGCAGGTTGATGAACCAGAATTTTTGGAGAGGGGTCGCCCCGTCCATCTCGGCCGCTTCGTTGAGATCCGCGGACAGCGACTGCATCCGCGCCAAAATGAAGAGAAAAGAGAGCGGAAAATAACGCCAGGCCTCGAAAGCGATCACGGTCCAGAGCGCGATTCCGCGTTTTCCCAGAAAGTTGACAGCTTCGTCTGTCACGCCGGTGGTCTGCAGGATTGCGTTGAGGGTTCCGGAGAAAGGGTCAAGCAGGAAAACCCAGGTGAAGGCAACCGCAATGACCGGCGAGACATAAGGAAACAGGAAGAGGCCCCGCAACACGGAACGCCCAGGAAACGCGGTCATCATCAGCTGGGCGGCAAAGAGGCCAAGGATCAGCGCGCCAAGAGTGCCAAAAACGGTGTAGACGATCGAAACCCAGAGCACGTCCCAGAATTCGGTTGCGTCAAAGACCTTGCGGAAGTTTTCGAAGGTGAAATCCAGGCTGGCGAGCGCATTGTCCGACTTTCCGCGGACCACGAGTTCGGTGTCTCCGGGTTTCACCGCTTCGCCGTCAAAGTATGAGGCTTCGGCCTCCAGGATGCTCTTGACCCGCACCTGTTTTCGCGGTTCGAGCGTCCCGAATTCGCATGAAATTGCGACGGCATCGGCTCTGCAGGGCTCTCCGATTTCCACGACGCGGAGACCTCTTGGAAGCGGGTCGAGCAGGCTTGCCTCGCGGACTTCCTCCTTGGGAGAGCTCGATCGCACCCGGTACTCGATCTCCAGCTGGTCACCCACCTTGACCGGGATGTCGCCCTTGACCCGTTCACGGACCAGCATCTTCGCCGGCCGCAAATCCGCCAGTTCAATAGGTTTCACGCTTATCCAGAAGTTTGCGAGCAGCGGTACGAGGATAATGAGAAGAACGGATGCCACGGTCGGCGCCAACATTGAAAACGCGAGGCGCTGTTCGCGTTTCTCGATCGGTCCGCGGCGTTTGCGGGCCTTCGCGAGGTCAGCAGGGGTTGCCTTAGCCATCGGCGCCATTTCCTTTTGCTGGCGGTCCGCTTGAGGCGCGGGCCATCAGGCGGACCGGTAGACTGATCGTGCGGACCGGCGCGTCCGGGTTTTCCTTGCGGGCAATGAAAGCCTCGGCGATCTGGCGCCCGATGCCCTTCGGATCCACGGCGATGGAGGACAGTGGTGGTTCCCAAAGGCGCGAATCCTCGATGTCGTCAAAGCCGACGACCGACACGTCGTGTCCGACGCGCTTGCCCAAATGCGCCAGTCCAAGCGTTGCGCCGGCGGCGACCACGTCACAATTGCACACGATCCCGGTGATTTCAGGGTTTTCCTGACAAAGCGCAATTGCCGCCGCCTTCGCATCGGTTTTGGTTTCCTCGCAAGGGCGGATGATGGGGGAATTCAGTCCTTTGGTGACCAGTACGCTTGCGTATCCGCCAATGCGCTGGTTGATCGTCGGCGACAGGTGATCGCCGCCCAGGAAGGCTATGGTGGTGTGCCCGAGATCGGACAGATGCCTGGTTGCCATTGCTGTTCCGTAGGTTGAATCGACGCCGATATGATCGAACGGGTGATCGGGGAGCGTACGCAGCCAGGTAATGGTTGCCGGGCTGTTCCGTCGAATCCAGGCGATCGTTTCTTCGGTTGTCCCGGTCGCCGGAATCCACAACAAGCCGTCCGCTGAACCGCCAATCAAGGTGCGCAGGTACTTCTCCTGCAATTCCACATCGTCTTCGGCATCGAGCACGAAGAGCAGATATCCTTTTTCCTGCAGGTAGGAACTCGCGCCGACAACAACCTCTGCGTTGAACGGGTTGGCGATGCGGTGGATCAGGAGCCCGACATCGTGCGTTTCACCAGACCGCATGGCCATGGCGCGACGATTACGCACGTAGTCGAGTTTTTTTGCAGCCTTCTGGACCTTGCGCCGCGTATCGTCGGAAATCCGCCCAACTTCCCGCAGGACCTGGCTGACCGTCGAGACGGAAACGCCGGCCTCCCTGGCGACGGAGTGTATGGTTGGGCGCTTGTTCATTGGAAACAGACCATTCGAAAGGATCCGCTTAGATGTAGCCGATTGGTGCAGCAAGGTTTTAATGTTGCTCTCAAGCGAACTGCCACAGTTCGATCTGATGAAACGTTATATCTATATGAACTGTCAATACCTCTCCGAATTTATTACCATAGTTTGGCGCATTTAATACTATTATAGTTTGGCATTTTATTTGATCCCATAGTTTTGCGCATTTCTAACCTAACTGAATTTTTTCCTTGACTTGATGAAACGTTACATCCGATATTTGAGGAATAGTTCGCAGCCTGCGCCGATTGATTTCGTCAGGACTCCGGTAGCGCGGGCGAAACCATATGGGAGGAATCAATGGTGAAGAAACTATGTTCGGTTGCGATGGGCGCCCTGTTGGCGGCAAACGCCGGCTGGGCCGACACCGTAACGTTGTGGACGCCGGAAGAGCAGCCCGACAGAATCGAGGCACAAGAGAGGATGGCGGCTGCCTTCACCGAAAAAACCGGTCACGAAGTTGAAGTCGTTCCAGTGACGGAGAAAGAACTCGGCACCCGGATGACAGCGGCATTTGCCGCCGGTGATCTGCCGGATGTCGTTTACCACTCGTTGCAGTACCTTTTGCCCTGGACCGAGGCAGGGATCCTCGATGCAGGTGCCGGTACGGAAGTGGTCGAGGCACTTGGCGCTGATACATTTGCCGCCGGGCCCCTCGAATCAGCAAACGTGGATGGCGATTACGTCTCGGTTCCAGTCGACGGCTGGACCCAGATGGTCGTCTACCGCAAGGACCTGTTCGAAGCCAACGGCCTGGCTGCACCCGACAGCTATGCGAATATTGCCGCCGCCATCGACAAGCTCCATGGGGATGACATCTTCGGATTCGTTGCTGCGACCAAGACAGACGAAACCTTCATGATCCAGGTGCTTGAGCATGTGTTTCTTGCCAACGGGTATTCGCCGCTCGTGGACAGCGCGGAGAACGACATGAAACTCGTTGAGGCGCTTGAGATCTACAAGAAGATGGCTGACGCTTCGCCCGAGGGTGAACTCTACTGGAAGCAGTCACGCGAACTCTACTTTGCGGGCAAGGCGGCAATGATCATCTGGTCACCCTTCATCATGGATGAGTTGGCCGGTCTCCGCGACAGCGCCCCGCCGACGATCAACGACGATCCGACCTCGCGTGATCTTGCTTCGCGTACAGGATTTGTCACCCGTGTTTCGGGTCCGTCCAACCCGGGCGGTGCCGGTTGGGCCGACACCCGTTTCATGGGCGTGACCGCCGACGCCGATACCGACGCAGCGATCGAGTTCATCAAGTTCTCGCTCAGCGAAGGCTACGGCGACATCCTCGGCATGGCTGCCGAAGGTAAATTCCCGATCCGACGCGGCAACGCCGATGATCCGGAGGCCTACGTCAAGCTCTGGGCCAGCCTGCCGGTTGGTGTTGACCGCCACGCACCGCTCGCGGAAATCTATCCGCAGGACGTGATCGACGGAATCGTCGCAGGCTTGGCAACCGGCAACCGCTGGGGTCTTGCCGAAGGCAATCTGAGCCGCGCATCGAAGATCGTGAACTCTCTGCTCTACAACCGCATTGTTCGCGAATACATTGACGATGAGATCACGGCCGACGAAGCTGTTACACGGATTAAGGAAGAAGTCGCCAAGATCGACTGATTTCAAGACCGCGCCGAATTTGAACCGGGCTCCGTGGAGCCCGGTTCAATACCTGAATGTCGGACATCGGCGGGGGGCCTTGAGGAGGCGAGGCGCCTCTCCCCGAACCTGCCGATAGCTTCGGTGGAACGATGAATAGTCTTGAAACCCGGCGGCCAGAGCGGCTTCGAGAAGCGATGCGCTTTTTCCGCAAGGAACCAGGCGCTCCGCACGTCAGAGTCGCTGGACATTGCGGTATCGAGACATCGTGACCCCAACCTGCCTTCTGAAAAGTACGCCCAGGTAATCCAGGCTGACTCCTGCCAGTCGGGCAACAAGGGAATTCGGGCACGCCGGGTCTTCACGAATGATCGACAAGGCCCGTGCGATGCCGGGGCGCACGCCGCTGTTCGCAACAGCGGTAGCGTGTTCGACAGCGCGCCAGAGACGGTGGACCCCAACCATACCATTCCGATCTTCAGCGCCATTCTGCCCTTTTCGGCCGATAGCAAATTCGCCAGATCAGCCGTACCGTGCCACGCCGAAAATATTCAACCCAGGCACGATTGCCCGGGAACCTACGCACAGAACTCATTTGGTGACAATCCGGACCCATCGTGAGCCTCGTTCCTTGATTGAGCACCCTTGTAAGCATTTGACTCGTTATACCCTATTTACAAATCCGGGTATAACTCATATGTTGTGTCTGGTTCTAGAAACCGGGTATAACCATGCAATCGATCAACTTCGCCCTTCAAACGACCTTTGCAGAACTTATCGAAAGATGTCTTGATGCGAGTTTCGACCAGGATTTCGATGAGCAGGGACAGTTCGTCAAAGTCACGTCCAAGGGGCGTGACTACTGGTATTTCCAAAAATACCAGGATGGCGGCCGGAAGCGTCACTACGTTGGACCGGCGACAGAACCCGAAATAACGGACCGCGTTGAGAAATTCAAAGAGTTAAAGGCAGATTTCAAAGAACGACGCGAAATGGTGAGAGCGCTCAGTCAGGTCTTTCCACGCCCTGATGCGCTTACAGGAAACATCGTTGAAGCACTTTGGAAAGCGGGGTTTTTCCGTCTGAGAGGCATTCTTGTCGGAACAGTTGCCTTCCAAACTTACGCCGGTTTGTTAGGTTCGAAATTGCCATCCACGTCAATCATGACGCAAGACGCAGATTTTGCTCAGTTCAAAGCGATATCAGATGCGGTCGATGATTCAATGCCGCCGATTCTTGAAGTGCTTCGCGACGTCGATGAAAGTTTTAAACCTGTCCCCAATCTGGACCCGGAATCCGACACAGCATTTATCAATGACGATCATTACCGCGTCGAATTTCTGACCTCCAATAGAGGCAGCGACAATTACCAGGGTAAGGCGGCGGACATGCCCCCTCTTGGTGGCGCCAGGGCCACGCCTTCATGGTTCCTCGACTTCCTCATCAAGGATCCCGTATGGTCGGCGGTATTGCATCGGGGGGGCACACCCGTTCGTGTGCCTGATCCTGCTCGATTTGCCGTGCACAAATTGATCGTTTCATCACGCGGGCAT
>JAPOVX010000315.1 GCA_026707935.1 Paracoccaceae bacterium | reverse complement strand
GAACGCTCAATCAATGACAGCCAGTAAGGCCATCACCCCCTTACCGAACGCTTACGGCACAAACGCTTTTTCATCGGCGATGAATTGGCTATGGTGGTGTCGGGACATGAACGCGGACGAACTGGCAAGGCGATTGAAGCAACGGAAACCGTCCTGACGGATTCCAACAGGGCCGAGTGCCATTTCTCGTGACGGCGCTCCGCCGCACCGCAGCGGCGTGACCAGATGAAAGTGAGAAGCCATCGATGCTCACGATCACCGAGGAAATTCATCTTCTGGTGCTCGATTACGACACGGGATGGCCGAACCCCGAACTGCCCCGTCACGCAATTGATACTGCTCTCGGCGGTGCTCTCCTGATGGATCTCGCCCTCAACGATCGCATCGATACCGACGTCGGAAAACTTTTTGTCGTGAATCAGGATCTGGTCGGGGAACCCGTTCTCGACTGGGCACTGGCGCAGATCAATGTGGAGGATGACACCCGGTCAACCGATCACTGGGTACGCGTGTTCGCGGCGGAACGCGACAACCTGGAGGCGCTGCTGACCGACATGTTGGTGGAACGCGGTCTCGTCTTCCGTGGCGTGAATGAGCAGCTCTGGTTCATCGGGCTCGATGGCGATACTGAAATTGATGGGGAGCCATTCAGGGAAGTCAAGAAACGCATTGCCAGCGTGCCGGACAGTGACGAAATTCCGGATCCGAGAGACATCATGATCATCAGCCTGGCGGATACCTGTGGCCTCTGCCATGGCCTGATCGGCGCGTCTGATCTTGCTCGTCTCACGCCAAAGATCACGCAGATCGCAAGGCTTGACCTGATCGGGCAGGCAGTGGCACGCGTGATGGATGAAGGCGGATCCTGAACCTCGTATCGGGTCGCCCGTGAATTCGATGCCCACCGTCGATGACTGAGGCCGCCGCCGCACAAGGTCCATCCGGATCATGCGAACCGGCCGGCGTACATTGAACTTCACGCGCGCGCAGGAGATTCGCCTCTCGGGTGCTGCCTGTACCGTCCTTCTGCTTTCCGCCTAGCCAGCCAGATCACATTTCCGCATCGAAACTCCGGTCCCTCGGCTGCAACTACCGGCAGGGCGGGACCTTGCGACGCCTTCGGGACCCGATTGCGTTGGGTTGACGAGGAGAAAGTTTTTTGTCCGCGCCAAAGCACCCTGGCAAGCTCTTGGTGTGTCACACGCTGTCAATTTCGCGACAGGGCCGACGCCGCGAGGCGGTGGTGGCTCCACTGCAACTTCTGTTTCAGAGCATTGCCCTGGTAGGCGGCCAAAAGCCCCATGTGTTGAAGACGACCAACAACGATACCAGGAGATATTCCTATCTCACGCGAAAAGTCATGAACGTCATCACTGGAAAAACTTTGGCGTCGAACGAAATCCGAAAGAGCAACAGGTGGGATCAGTGTATCCGCAGCAAATTGATTGGCTTCTGCTTCGTACTGTTCCATTTCCGGGTCAACAATACGATCGAAGAAATCATGCGCAGCATTATCGAGTACAAATGGACGCATTCGTTTGTGGAGCAACAAATGTCCCAACTCGTGAAAAAAAGAAAACCACATCTGGTCGTCTGTCTTATATCGAAGTGTAAGGCCGATAAGTGCCTTTCGATTTGATAACCATCGCGCACAACCGCTAATTCCCGAATTGGGCAATTCTGGCACCCACACGACAGCCACACCTGCTGTTGCGCATAGCGTTTGAACTCGTCCTACCGCCTCTTCCACTCGCTCTCTCGTCAACCGACGGAGCTCTCCGATAAGGGAACGAAGGAGTTCCTCGTTGAAATCTTCCGTCACAACATCGGCAGCCACGAGTTCCGTTTCCCGAACCCATGCCGAGCTTGGCGCGATACTCTCAGAAAATTGTCGAGTCTGTCTGAAAGCGACATTATAGTTCTTCCACACTTCCTCCCAACATTCCGGGGAAGAAACCCCCAAGAAATTGAGCAGCATGTCGACGTCCGATTTCGCTGGCTGCAGGGAGAAACCAGACTTCTTCAATTCCGCCAAGGGGAAAGTGCGTGACCAATTTTCCCATGCGATGGATTGCGTATCTGATTGGCGCCTGGCTTCAGCTTCGTCAAATTGCCTCTGCAGATTTAGCCACAAATGCGCCGGCCGCCGAAAAACATGTTCCAAGCTCAAGGCTGTACTGGCGGTGACAGATGCCTTCCCGTTGAAAATTACACTAATGGTCTTTGGGGCCAAGCCAGTGCGGCGCGCCAGATCGCGTTGCGACCATCCGTAATAGTCAAGGTACTCGGCAATCACCTCTCCAGGGTGTGGTGCTGCCACTGGGTGGACGGAAACGCGGTCATTGCTATCCATGGGTGTCCTCAATCCCTAATACTTCAATTGCGGTAATAGAACACCATCGTTCCTGCTCGTTGGAGCGATCTTTCGCAGGAGTTTCTTCGATCGGTCTGAACAACAGGCGGTATGGCTGCTTTAGATCGATCGAAAACGTGCCCGCCAAATCACACTTCAGTTCATGACAACGCTCAGGTCCCGAGTTTGGCGGCCAGAACGCTGCCAGAGACTCTGCAGCTTGCAAGACTGCTAAGCGAGCTGTCAGTTTCCTGGACATTGGTGCTCCAAAGCGTTTTTTGCAGATGGCCTCGTTTTCGAGGGCTGCCTTGAGCTTGTTGTCCTTGGCAAAGATTTCCATGCGTTTCCGGTCGGGTAATCTTTTCCAAGGGAATTTAGTTACCTTTTTGGTAACGTCTGGGCCGAAGAAAGTCAAACATTGACTGTGAGCGCCCTTTCGCGGCGTTTCTACCCGATTAAAAGGCTACAGTTGCATATTTTTCAGCGTCGCAATCCACGCATCCCGTCATCGACGGAGAAGAGGCGGAATGATGAATGTTGCGGCGTGGTCCGGGTACCTGCTGGCGTGGAAAAACGAGTTGTCATCGCTGAAGGCGCGCCGCTGTCCGGTTTTCTGTCGGCGCGAGTTGCGGGAGACCGGCGGTGCCTTACTGGACGGCCTCCTGTCGGGGATTGCCTGCAAGATCGGCTGGATGATGTCGGGACAGGCGGCCCTTGCGGTCCCTGCGGATCCAGGGTTTCCTCGACCGCAACCGCCGGGACGCGGACGCTCTGCGCGACGAATGCGATGGTCCCCAGCGTCCCGGAACTGCGCTTCCTGTTTGCAAAGCTCCTATTCAGGCCGCCCGTGACCAAGTCATTCGTCATGCAGTGGACCCTCTGGCGTCGTAGGCACCGGGCCGGCACCTCGTGGGCTCATTACAAACGACGCAAGAAATGCAACTTTAGTATAAGCAACGTGACGTTCCGTATTTTGTACTACGGTTTCTTTGTAAGCGGAAAATCGCCCTTTCAAATTGCGCACGTCCGGTCTTGTGGATGCGGAAATCGGCAACGACCCCGCCTATCTTGCGAGTCGAGTAAACCGTCGAATCACGTAAACGCATATGCCCAACGTGTGGCAGTAAACCGTAAAGATCTCGCCGGAACTCGGGTTCCCGGGATTCCTGGCTCTTGACAAGCAATCCGGAGAAAGGAACCTCCCCTTCGATCTGCAGGGAATAATCCATGCCTTCGAAACGAACGAAACCGGTTGTTATTGTCGGCGGAGGAGCCATCGGCTTGAGCCTTGCATTTCATCTCGCCCGTCATGGCCAAAGTCCAACGGTTACTTTGCTCGAACGCAATCAACTGGCGTCCGGGACGAGTTGGCACGCGGCAGGAATCATTGGCCCGCTCAGAGCAACGCCGCTCATGACTCGAATGACAAAGGAAGCCCTTGAAGGGATCCCGAAACTCGAGCAACTGACCGGGTTGGCAACGGGGTTCCGGACGACCGGTGGTTACTGGATCGGACGACGACCCGAGCGAATGACGGAACTCCGGCGGATCGCCGCAATCGGTCGACTCCTTGGCCTTGAACCGACGGTCCTGTCGACGGATGACCTGGCCCTGCGCTTGCCCGGATTGAACATGTCCGAAATCTCCGGCGCGCTTGCCGTTGCCGAAGACGCGACGGTCAACCCCTATGACCTGTGCATGGCATATGCCCGTGCTGCACGCGGAAATGGCGTCGTGATCAGAGAACATGCTCCAGTCGAGCGGATCCTCGTTCGGGACGGATGCGTATCCGGCGTTCGCCTTGCCGACGGCGAAGAGATTCGTGCCGGCACGGTTGCGTTATGTGCCGGAGCCTGGTCGGGGCAGTTGGCCGAAGCAGCAGGCATGGCGCTTCCGTTGCAGGCGGTCGAACACATGTACGTGGTCACGGAACCGGTGGCGGGACTGTCTGTTCCGTTTCCCGTTGTCCGTGATCTTGACAGGCAGATCTACATGAAAGGCGACGCCGGGCGGCTGGTTATCGGCGGGTTCGAATGGAACGCGAAACCTTGGGACCCGTACGGGCCGGAAGGCGATCGCGAATTCCTCGAGTTGCCGGAAGACTGGGAACAGTTCTCACCGTTCATGGACGCGGCGCTGGATCTCGTTCCGGCCCTGCAGCGAACCGGCATACAGAGATTCATGAACGGCCCGGAGAGTTTCACCTCCGATTCGCGCCCACTGGTCGGCGAGGTACCGGAAATCAGCGGCCTGTACGTTGCGGCCGGGATGAATTCCGTCGGGATCATGTCGTCCTACGGGATCGGGCGCGCGCTTGCCGACTGGATCGTCGACGGATTCCCCGGCGAGGACTTGTGGGAAATCAGTATCGCGCGCGCCGATCCGAAAACGGCATCGCGGCAGCACATGCGCGCGCGCATGGCAGAGGCGGTCGCCGATGTCATGGCGATGCACTGGCCCTACAAGCAGCCCCGCGCCGGCCGCAACCTCCGGACGTCCGTATTGCACCGTCATTGGGAGGAGCGGGGAGCGGTTTTCGGCGTGACCGGCGGATGGGAACGGGGTCTGTGGCATGTACTGTCCGCGGAAGAGCGGGAGTTGCCCCCGTCGTACGGCAGCCAGCCCTGGTACCCGATCGCCGAGCGTGAAGCCCGCGCGATGGCAGACGGCGTCGCGCTGATCGATCTTTCTCCTTTCACCAAGATCGACGTGACGGGGCCGGACGCAGGCGCATTTATCCACCGCGTTTGCGCCGGGCGGGTTGACTTGGAGCCTGGCGGGATCGCCTACACCCTGATGCTGAATGACAGGGGTGGAATCGAGGCTGACGCGACCGTGACACGAACCGGGTCCTCGGCCTTTCGGATCGTGCTTGCGGCCGGATTGCGCTGGAAGGAACTCGGGCGGCTGCGACGCCACGCAAGGGGGATGGATGTCAGCATAAACGACGCAACCGAATCCGAGGTGGTCATTGGGACCGCGGGACCGCGATCACGGGAAACGCTTTCGGAAATCGCGGACTCCGATTGGGGCGCGTTCCCCTTCATGACGTCGCGCCAGGTGGAGATTGCCGGGCGATCCGTCCGTGCCAACCGGGTGAGTTTCACGGGTGAACGCGGTTGGGAGATCTTCGCCCGGATCGAGGACGCGCCTTTGGTGTTCGATGCCCTGTCAGCGACGGGCGCAGGTCATCTCGGCTATTTCGCTCTCGATGGCTGCAGGATGGAAAAGGCGTTCCGGCACTGGGGTCATGACATCGGACCCGATATGACGCCCGGCGAGGCAGGCCTGGGGTTCACGGTCAGACGGGGCGGAACCGACCGGCCATTCATCGGAGAACAGGCCCTGGAACGGCGGAAACCGGTCACGCGCCGGCTCATGCTGCTACACCTGGCAGGTGAGCCGCTGTCGCTGCATGACGAGCCGATCCTGGAGCATGGCCGCCCCGTCGGCCTGACGACATCCGGAGCCCAGGGTCCCCGTACGGGACTGTCGCTCGCCTTCGGTCTGATCGACATCGCAGCAGGAGAGCCGCTCGTTGTGACCTGTCAAAGGCAGCTTGAGGTCGACATCGGGGGAGACCTCTACCGGGCCATTCCATTGCCCCGGCCTCCCTACGATCCGGAAGGGGAAAGGATGCGCGCATGACCGACGCTCGTGTCGCGATCATCGGCGGCGGCATCATGGGGGTGTCGCTGCTGTATCACCTGACCCGTTCAGGTTGGGAAGACGTCGTCCTTGTCGAGAAACACGACCTGACCCACGGGTCCACCTGGCATGCAGCCGGACTGTGTACGCATTTTGCACATCATCCGACGATCCAGGAGTTGCGGGCGCATTCGGTGCGCCTGTACCGGGACATCCTGCCGGAGCAGACGGGCCTTCCGACCGGGTTTCATCCGACCGGCGCGCTGAGACTGGCCCGCAACCAGGATCGCATGGACGAATTCGCCCATGTTGCCGGGCTTTCGGCTTACACCGGTCATGGACTTCGCCTGGTGACACCGGAAGAGATCGGGGATCTGCACCCCCTGGCCCGGATCGACGGGCTGCTCGGCGGAATCCATGAACCCTTCGACGGGCATGTCGACCCTTCCCTTGCGACGCGTGCATTGGCTGAGGCAGCGCGGAAGCAGGGTGGCGAAATCAGGTGCTGGACGCCTGTCACCGAAATCAGGAGGGAGGCGGGCCGCTGGATTCTCGAGACCGGCAGCGGCGCCATCCGGGCGCGGCAGGTCGTCAACGCCGCCGGTACCTGGGGGCACGGTGTCGGACAGATGATGGGGATGGACGTCCCCATCGTTCCGATCCTGCACCAGTATCTCGTCACGGACACGATCGATGCCCTGGTCGAGCGACGGAGGTCCGAAGCCGGCGAGTTGCCGATCATCCGGGATCCGGATGAAAGCTGGTACGTCCGGCAGGAGCGCGACGGCCTGATCATCGGACCCTACGAAGCGGACGGAAGACCGTGGTCGGTCGACGGAGTCCCCGAGGACTTCGGCGCCGAACTGCTGCCGCCGGATCTCGATCGGGTCGCTCCGATCGTCGAGGCGGCAATGGCGCGGATCCCTGCGCTGGAGACCGCGGGAATCCGGACGATCGTCAACGGACCGATAACGTTCTCGCCGGACGCGAACCCCTTGATCGGTCCCGCCGGAAGGATGCCCGGCGCCTGGCTGCTGACCGGGTCCTCGATGGGCGTGATGGAGGGCGGCGGGGCAGGCTGGTTTCTTGCGGAGTGGATGCGCCGCGGAACGCCACCGATGGATGCCCTTTCCGTCGACCCGCGCCGGTTCGGCGCGTGGGCCGATCGCAGCTTCCAGGTCGACAAGGCGATCGAGTGTTTCGGCGAACAGTTCGGGATTCATTTTCCGAGGGAAGAACGCCCTGCCGGGCGGGGGAAACGCCTGTCGCCGATTCATGATGATCTCGTCGCCCGGGGCGCAATCATGGGCGCGGTGAACGGTTGGGAACGCCCGAACTGGTTCGATGTGAACGGAACGGGCGACTGCCCGCCGAGTTTCCGGCGAGCCGGCTGGTTCGACGCGGTCGCGGGCGAAGTCGAAGCCGTGACCAGCCGAGTCGGGTACGCCGACCTCTCCGCCCTGTCGAAATTCGAGATCTCGGGTCCGGGAACCCGGGAAGCGCTCGACAATCTCGGGGCGCGTCGCAGCACCCCGGACGCGTGCCGCGTTGGCCTCATGCACGTGCTGAGCGATGAGCGCGGCGTTCAATCGGAATTTGCCGTCTCCATGATCGCAGATGACCGGGCGTGGCTGACGTCCGCGGCGGCGGCCGAACAGATCGACGAAGCAATCCTCGAGGAAGGATGCCGTGGACGCGATGTCGCATTGAAGAACGTCACCGACTCCTTTGGTGTCCTTGCGATCGCGGGGCCGCGGTCCCCGGAACTGATGCGGCGACTGGCGAATTCCGGGCAAGAATTTTCGACCGAGGCGTTTCCGTGGATGACTTGCCGGCGTGTTCTCCTCGCAGGAATCCCCGTGCTCGCGATGCGCCTGTCGTATGCCGGCGAGACGGGCTGGGAGTTGCACGTGGCGTCCCGGCAGATGCGCGAATTCTTTCATGCCGTGGAGACGAAGGGAATTCCTCTCGGCCTGCGTCCTTTCGGGGCGTATGCGATCGACTCCATGCGTCTCGAGAAGGGTTATCCGGGGTGGGGTGCGGAACTGACGACGGAACGAACGCCTGGCGAGGCCGGCCTCTCGCGGCTTGCGCGCGCCGGTGGCGACGAGGTGACCGGTGGGCGCGCGGCGGCCCGAAACCGCCAGGACGGAACTGGCCGGCAGCGCATGGACCTGGCGTTGCTGAGGGTCGAATGCGGCGGCGATGACGTCGACCCGTTCTTCGGTCACCCTGTGCTGCTCGGTGAGCGCCCGGTCGGAATGGTGACCTCCGGCAGTTTCGGATTCCGGGTCGGTTTCTCGCTGGCATTTGCCTACCTTGAGGAGCGGGCGAACCCTGGTAAATTGGAGGTCGAGATCCTGGGCGCCAGGTATCCCGCCCGAATTCTCGAGAAACCGCCGTTCGATCCGGAGAATACCCGCCCCAGGAACGGAAACGAAAATTTGAGCAAGGGCGACGAATGTCACACCCGGCAGGGACTGGCGGTTAAGGTGGACGGCAGCCGTCCCGCGATCGAGACGGAAACATGAACGAAACCTCGCAAGATAATGGACTCGATTTCACAGCCGGAGCGGCCGCAGCCAACAGGGCCTCGCATCCTGGCCCGGTCGCGGTAACTGCCGAGGCCGCGAAAAACCATCGGAGGGCTTGCCGATGACGAACCCGTCTCCCCAAGACATCGCCTGCCGGTTGATCGAATCCGCAATGACCGGCGCCCTCGGGGTGATCCATCCCGAAACGGGCCACCCCCATGTCAGCAGGGTTGCCGTCGGCGCGACGCCGGGCGGGGAGGTTTATGTCCTGGTATCGGAGCTGTCGATGCACACGAAGGCGCTCCGGGCCAACCCGAAGTGTTCACTGCTGGTCGGCGAATTCGACGAATCCGGCGATCCGCTGGACAGCGCGCGCCTGACACTGACCGGGCGCGCCCGTTTCCTGGAAAGGGGCGGCGATGAACATCTCGATTGCCGTTCGCATTTCCTTTCGGTATCGGGCGTGCCCCGGCCGTATGTCGATTTTGCCGATTTCCGTTTCGTAGTCATCGAGGCCGAGACGGCATTCCTGAACGCGGGATTCGGAAAGGCGTCCGCGATCGATCCGGGAAGGCTTCGCCCGGGTCGCAGGGAGAATTCTTGACGGGCAGGATTGAAACAATTTCAACAATACCGTGAGAGACGGTGTTTTGCCCTGGGACCGGCCCATTTAGTAGGGAAAGAACTGAACACGGGACCAATCCACGCTCTCCGGAGCGGAGGCGAAACTGAGAGAGAAGAATATGACAGACCTGAAGTATTCCGATGTCACGCCGCGAGAAGATTTCCTGAACCGGCGTCGATTTGTCGCAGCCATGGCGGTCGGGGGCGGTTCCATCGCGGCCGGACTCGCGCCGTCGATCTCTTCGGCGGCGATCGACGCGGTGCCGAGCATCTACTCGACAGACGAGGAACTCACCCCGCTCGAAGCGATCACCACCTACAACAACTACTATGAGTTCGGAACGGGCAAGGATGACGCCGCGAAACGGGCTGGCGGACTGACGACGAAGCCGTGGTCCGTCGTGATCGACGGCATGGTCAACAATCCCGGCACCTACGACCTCGAAGACATCCTGAAGGACGTCACGCTCGAGGAGAGGATCTACCGGCTCCGCTGCGTCGAGGCATGGTCAATGGTCGTTCCCTGGATCGGTTTCGAGCTCGGAACGCTGATTGCGCGGGCCGACCCGACTCCGGGTGCGCGCTACGTGGCCTTCGAGACCCTGTTCCGACCCGAGGAAATGCCCGGCCAGTCTTCCCGCCTGCTCGAATGGCCGTACCGGGAAGGGCTGAGGCTCGACGAGGCAATGCATCCGCTGACGATCCTTGCAACCGGCCTTTACGGCGAGGAACTCCCCAACCAGAACGGCGCCCCGCTGCGCCTGGTGGTTCCCTGGAAATACGGGTTCAAGTCGATCAAGGCCATCGTCCGGATGACGCTGACGGAAGAGGAACCCCCGACGACCTGGAACATGCAGAGTCCGCGGGAATACGGTTTCTATTCCAACGTCAATCCGGAGGTGCATCACCCCCGGTGGTCGCAGGCATCGGAACGCCCGGTCGGGAAGGGGTTCTTTGCCAAGCGCAAACCGACGCTGATGTTCAACGGCTATGCCGAGGAGGTCGCGTCGCTGTATGACGGGATGGACCTCAGGCAGAACTACTGATTCGGGGCCGGTCGGGTCGACACGATGATCAAGAGAATCAATTCGGCGGTCCGGCGGATCCCCGCCTGGCCGCTCTATCCGCTCGGAATGCTCCCCGGGGTCATATTCCTTTACTGGGGGCTGACCAACCAGCTGGGCGCCGACCCGGTCAGGGCGCTGCAGCACCTGACCGGCGAGTGGGCGCTCAGACTGCTGATCGTGGTTCTCGCGATCACGCCGCTGCTCAAGACGACGCGGATCAACCTGCTGAAATTCCGGCGGGCTCTCGGGCTGCTGGTCTTCTACTACGCGGTGCTGCACCTGCTGAACTACATCGTTCTCGACTTCCAGTTCTTCTGGCCGGAGATCTTGCAGGACCTGACCAAAAGGCCTTACGTCATCATCGGCATGTTGAGCTTCCTGCTCATGGTGCCGCTCGCCATCACGTCGAACAACGCGTCCGTCCGCAGGCTCGGGGCAGCCGCATGGAGGAAACTTCATCGCCTGGTCTATGTCGCGGCGCTGGGTGGCGGTCTCCACTTCCTCCTCGTGGTCAAGGCCTGGCCGCCAGAGCCGATCATCCACCTGGCCATCATCTGTGCGCTCCTCTCCTACCGTTATGTCGAGCACCTGCGCACGCGCACCCGCATGCGGCGTTCGAGGGCGTGAGCGGGGATTGTTTACCCGGGAGCGGGGGATGTTTCGGTGAGCCGCGCCGCCCACTGCAGATGGAGGCGGCGTTGGAAGAGAATCGGCCGGGACATCCGGCCAGGCCGGGGATGGGAAAAATTCTTTGCAGGCCAGCGAAATTTGCCCTTGCGAATCCCCGGCGCAAAAACTAGATAGAAGTCCGCCCTTCGAGACGGGACCGTTTCGGGGGGTGAACAGGAGGCAGCAGGTTCATTGGGTGCCGTGATTGGCGGCGCGAGGTGGGTTTGCCGCTTAAGGCTCTTTGAAATTCTGGTATCCGAAGAGATATGCGGACGGTCAGGTTCCGATTCGACGGAACGGATCCAATGCATATCGCCCTGCCAGGACCGATGTCCGATGACGCAGGGTCAGCTTCACTGTTTGATGTGGTTCGCGTTTCCATTGCGGGAACCGGGCACAGAGAACAGATGGTGCATCCTGTCCCGATGCGGGGCAGGGTGTGATGTGCTGAGGTTCGAACGTCAAGGACACGCCGGTGACGGCGTTTCAACTTGAGAGTTTGATCCTGGCTCAGAACGAACGCTGGCGGCAGGTCTAACACATGCAAGTCGAGCGCGCCTTCGGGTGAGCGGCGGACGGGTTAGTAACGCGTGGGAACGTGCCCTTCACTACGGAATAGCCCATGGAAACGTGGAGTAATACCGTATACGCCCTCAGGGGGAAAGATTTATCGGTGAGGGATCGGCCCGCGTTAGATTAGATAGTTGGTGGGGTAACTGCCCACCAAGTCGACGATCTATAGCTGGTTTGAGAGGATGATCAGCAACACTGGGACTGAGACACGGCCCAGACTCCTACGGGAGGCAGCAGTGGAGAATCTTGGACAATGGGCGCAAGCCTGATCCAGCCATGCCGCGTGAGCGAAGAAGGCCCTAGGGTCGTAAAACTCTTTCAGCTGTGAAGATAATGACGGTAGCAGCAGAAGAAACCCCGGCTAACTCCGTGCCAGCAGCCGCGGTAATACGGAGGGGGTTAGCGTTGTTCGGAATTACTGGGCGTAAAGCGCACGTAGGCGGGATCGTAAGTCAGGGGTGAAATCCCGGGGCTCAACCCCGGAACTGCCCTTGATACTGCGAACCTTGAGTTCGAGAGAGGTGAGTGGAATTCCGAGTGTAGAGGTGAAATTCGTAGATATTCGGAGGAACACCAGTGGCGAAGGCGGCTCACTGGCTCGATACTGACGCTGAGGTGCGAAAGCGTGGGGAGCAAACAGGATTAGATACCCTGGTAGTCCACGCCGTAAACGATGA
>JAPOVX010000180.1 GCA_026707935.1 Paracoccaceae bacterium | reverse complement strand
CCGGCGGATGGCGTGGAAAATCGGTAAACCCAGTGCGCCTCAAGGGTCCGGCGTGCCGCGGCCGTACGCTCGAGACGAACTGAAGCGAGAGCGAATTGTGATCGTGCGGCGAACGACATGCAAAATCCGTTCGTGACAGACCACGAGGTTCAGGTCGGCGTCGCCCTGAAACTCGCACCCGGCCTCAGGGTTGTCACGGCACCAAATCCGGGACCAATGACGTTTACCGGTACGCAGACGTATCTTCTCGGCGTGGACAGGGTTGCGATCATAGACCCTGGCCCCGATGACGACGCTCACCTCGAGGCATTGCTCAACGCGACGACGTATGCATGCGTTACCCACATTATCGTGACGCATGCGCATGTGGATCATTCACCGCTTGCGAGACGCCTTTCACGCAGGCTTGATGTTCCTGTCTACGGATTCACCGAGCCTGCACCGGCGAAAGGGCATGATCGTCGTCTTGACGTGATTCCCCGGAACATGAAGGGCGGTGAAGGAATCGATCACGGCCATCGTGTCGATGTTGGCCTCCGTGACGGATCAGTCGTCAAGGGCGATGAATGGGAGCTTGAAGCGCTTCATACCCCGGGCCATCTTTTCGACCATCTTTGCCTTGCGTGGCGGAATTCCGGGATTGTGTTCACGGGTGACCACATCATGTCATGGGCAACGACGATGGTTTCACCGCCGGACGGGGACATGCGGTCGTTCATGGATTCGCTTGAGCGGATGGCGAAGCGGCAGGGCGACAGAACCTACTTTCCCGGTCACGGTGGTCCGGTGGAAGATCCCGGGGCCATGATTGACTGGCAGATCAGGCACCGCCTCGCGAGAGAAAACCAGATTCTCGACAGCTTGTCAGAGAGACGATTCACTCCGAATGAGCTTGTGCAACAGATTTATACGAACATTGACCGCAGGCTCATTCCTGCCGCGGAGCGCAACGTACTGGCCCACCTGATTGACCTTTCCGATCGTGGATTGGTCGAACCAAAATTCCGGGAAAACCCGCTCGGCCCCTACACGTTCACGGGTACCTGAAGCGGACGCCCGCTGCCGAGGCGGTCCTGGCGCCAATCAATCCGGTTCACCGGGCGCACGTTCCGCGCAGCATTCACGAATTTCACCTGCAGCCGGGCGGAGAACCAGTTTGATGTACCCGTGCATGACACTGGGAAATCGACCACGCACGATCTGGATTTGCCCCGACCCGTTTTTTCATTGCCTGCCCGCCCGGTTCGTCGACAAATTCTGTAGACTGAACTCCGGCAGCCTGTTATATGGCGCGCGTTTTTCGTATTGACGGTTTTGTTCCGGCGTAGCTCAGCGGTAGAGCAGTTGACTGTTAATCAATTGGTCGTAGGTTCGATCCCTACCGCCGGAGCCAAAAAACAACGAATTAGATAGCTAACTCGCCCCTAAGCCTATCGCGAAGTCAGGCTCGAATGCCAAAGAAGGTTAGGCATACGGCTTCACTGGGCCACCGATAAAACGTCGGAAGTGTCGCGTTTCCGACAATATGAAGGTTCGTCTTTTGGAGGTGACAATGTCGGAAGGCTTCAAGCTCCCAGGCTCATGCTATCCCGGGGTCAGCAGCATTATCCAAGGATACGCCGTATTCGTCAATTGTGCCGCGATTACAGTGTTGTCGAGCCGGTGATCGATGTTTCCGGGTATTGGGTGACGTCGACGTTCGCGTGGAAGGTCGAACATGCCTCGCACCGGGCAACCCCTCATGTCGCCGGACACGTGCCCGGTAGTTCCCCGCCAAGTGCTCCACAAACCACACCCGAAGTCACACCCGAAGTGTCGAAGCTGATTCGCGCCATTGGCGGAGCAATGGATCACCAGTCCCTGCGAGAAGCGCTCGGAATCAAGGCAGAAAAGTACTTTCGCCTTCTCCATTTGCGTCCTGCCATCGAAACGGGGTGGCTGGAAATAACCATCCCGGAACACCCCCGCAGCAAAAATCAGCAATATCGGCCAACGAAAAGCGGGCGGGAGTTGCAGGACCGCTTGAAACGGACGCGATGAACCCATTGCCCCTCATCGAAGATTCCCTCATCCAGAGGACGGCCGTAGACTGTCTCAAGCGGCGGCCGGGTAGGCAATCGGTCAATGCCTGCAACAGCGGGACTTCGGATCGGTGATGGCGCTCGGGCAGACCGGTGAACAAGAGGCCGGGTTCGTCCGCGATCTTTGGAGAACCTTGAAATCGACGATCCTGGCCGGCTCGACGATGCCTGCGAAATCGTCCAGATGAGCGTGTGGCGCAATTGAAGCTTCTTGCCAGCCTCGAAGAGTGTGACCCCATACGCGTTGGCACGATGTTGACGAATCGAAATTCGCATAGGGACATGAAACCCTGGCATTGGGTCATGACCGTTTTGATGCCTGGTTTGATTCAAAGGGAAAAAGCGTGACTCTCATTCGGACGACTGATCAGCTTGCGCAATTCTGCAGGTCTTGTTCGCGCTATCCATATGTTGCGGTCGATACGGAATTCATGCGCGATACGACTTATTTCCCCCAACTTTGCCTTGTCCAGATCGCGGCACCAGGTCAGGGGACAGAACTGGTTTCGGCCGTCGACACCTTGGCCGAACGCCTGTCGTTGGATCCGATCTACGAGTTATTTTCAAATCCAGGCGTGACGAAGGTCTTTCATTCCGCACGTCAGGACCTGGAAATTTTCTACCTTGACCGGAAGGCATTCCCGCAGCCGTTCTTTGACACGCAAATCGCAGCAATGGCGTGCGGCTACGCCGAGCAGGTCAGTTACGAGGCTTTGGTCCGCTCGATCGTCAAGCGGCCTCTCGACAAGTCACGGCAATTTTCCGCATGGAACAGGCGGCCTCTCGCGAGGCGGCAACTGGACTACGCACTCGGTGACGTGATCCATCTCCGCGTGATCTACGAGCACCTGGTTGCCGAACTGACCAGGCTTGACCGTGTTTGGTGGCTGGACGAGGAATTCGCGGAATTACTCAGGCCCGAACTCTACGCGATTGATCCGGAAAACGCCTGGAAGAGGCTGAAAACAAAAAACGTTTCGGCAAGGTACTTGGCAGCTATTCGTCAAATCGCGCAATTTCGCGAGGAAATCGCTCAGCGTCGGAATGTTCCGAGGAACCGGGTCTTGAGCGACAAGGCCATGGCAGAGCTTTCGTCAGCCCGGCCCACAGATCATTCCGCGCTGCAAAAGTGCCGGCTATTGCCGGGTCACTTGAAGAAAGGGAGCTTTGCCCAGGGATTGCTCAAGGCCATTCGCCGAGCCCGGGTCTTGCCGGACGGGGACTTGCCTGTCAGGACGCCGGCGAAGAAACCGGCGGTCGCGAATCACGGGTTCCTTGACCTGTTAAGAGCCCTCTTGAAGGCCAATGCCGTGAAGGCCGGGGTGGCGCCGTCCCTAATCGCAACGACTTCGGAACTGGAAGATATCTCCGCGGGCGGGATGAGTGGCCGCGTTTTCACTGGCTGGAGGAACGAAATATTTGGTCGGGACGCCCGGCGGCTGGCAAATGGGGAGATTGCCCTCACACGGGAACAGAACGGCGTGCGAATCGTTGCGACCGGAATCGGGAATATTCCGTCCGGCTGACCTGAACGTGTGCCCTCACGCAGTTCGGTCAGATCGTGAGTTCAATTGAATTCTGTTTTCCGATCACCCGTATCCGGTCGTTCCGGTTGAGTGTGCTGTTGGGGATGAACGTTGCAATCGAGAGATTAACCGGCGCATCGCCCGCGGATTGGGAAGTCTGCGCGTCTGGACCCGGCATGAGCCCCCGGACTTCGTAAACAAGCGTCTCCCGGTCGCCGCTTCGCCCACGCGCAACTGTAACTCTATGCAGGCGGACGGAATGAAAGCCCGGAATTCCGGATTTTGCATTCACCAAAAGGATCGATCCCGAAGTTGTCGGTTCGAGGCTTGCCGTGACGACCAGGTCTGCAAGTCTTCCGGAATCCTGGCCACCGGCAAAACCGTCATCCCCTGCAGTTTCCCCGACCGCCTGCCGGCCTTCTGAAACAGGCTGCTCTTCGTCGGAACCAAACCAGTCCATGGGATTGTACCAGGAAGAACCGCCGCCCCCACTACAGGCAGCAACGGTGAGGGCAATGGACAGGGCGCCCATTATTCTCAGGATTGACCCGGGACCACGAATTCGATTCCATCCTTCCGAAAAACTGTCTTTCATGGCAATTCCTTGTGAAATGTGTCAACCAAATGCAGGTGCCCGGGAAACGATACACCCGGCAGCGGACCGAGAATACCGTGTTTCGCCTCATTCGTCATGGGCGGTTTCATGGAAACTCCAACAGTTTGCGGTTCGATGAATTCGCGCGGCTTCGAAGTCGAATTTCGGCAGCTGTCGACCAAGTGATTCCTCCGGAGGAACTTGTCACTGCTCCTGATTGCAGGTCGCTTCCTTCGCCGCCGACCTGGATTGCCGTTCGCTCGAAAATGTCCGGGAGCGGTGCTGATTGCGCGGCAGGAGCGCCATGGTCTCGGTAAGGACTGCCACACGCATTCCCTGCATCGACCGCCATTGCGTTGCTCCTGAAAGATGCCATCCCAAGCGTCGGAACTGGTTTTTCGCGACCGGTGAACCGGTGAAAATTCCCGGGCAATCAAGCGGCGCGGACTCGATGAGGTCAGTTCACAGGACCGGGCGAATTGTGTACAACACAACACGGGCTTGATCGGGTGGGCACTCGGTGACGAAATCCAGTGCATTTCCCGAACGGACCAACTAAAGACCGGCTCTGGTTGGGGAGTCGCCTTCCATGCAGGAATCCTTCGATGACATCGTCGAGACATTCGCCTATCTCGATGACTGGCAAGATCGCTACGGTTACATTATCGAGCTCGGACGTGCGATGCCCCCGCTCGACGACTCGTTTCGCATCGCGGAAACCAAGGTAGACGGGTGCGCTTCCCAAGTCTGGATTGTGCCTCGAATTGAAGGTATCGGCGATTCGGCCCGGTTCTTTTTTGACGGTGACTCCGATGCGATGATCGTTCGTGGGCTGATCGCCATTCTGAAATCCTATTATTGCGGCTGCAGGCTGAACGAAGTTGCCCGCCTCGATGCACTTGGTGCGTTTACGCGCATTGAACTTGACCAGCACCTGACATCTCAGCGCTCGAACGGATTACGCTCGATGATCGCTCGAATTCAGTCGTTCGGCCGTGAACAAGTCGCCTGAAACGGTTTTCTCGAATTCACTTCAGGACCAAACAAACGGGGGTCGTAGTGTTTGATTCGGACATCAGGTTGCGGAGCTTGACCAGCTCGGGTGGTACGGTCGGGCTCTTCCGCAATGGCCCGGTCTTCAGGGCAATTTGACGTGGGCCGGCGCGACATGGCTCGACTTCCGGATCCGATTTCCCGTGTCCTCCAGGAACGGGGTTGGTTGCTCGCTGACGGAGCGACCGGAACCAACCTGTTCAATATGGGACTCGTGTCCGGCGATGCGCCCGAGTTTTGGAACGAGAATCATCCTGATCGAATTCGCGCCCTCTATCAGGGAGCGGTCAATGTCGGTGTCGACCTGTTCCTGACGAACAGCTTTGGCTCGAATGCCGCGAGACTCCGTCTGCATGGAGCTCAAACAAGAGCGAGGGAACTCGCGAGGATCTCGGCTGAGATTGCCCGCGAAGTCGCCGACCGTGCCGGCAGGAATGTGATCGTAGCCGGTTCGATGGGTCCGACCGGAGAACTCATTGAGCCTCTTGGCCAACTGTCGTTCTCTTCGGCAGTGGAAATCCTTGCCGAGCAGGCGGACGGTCTCGTCGCCGGGGGAGTTGACCTGATCTGGGTCGAAACGATGTCGGCCCTCGAGGAATTGGCGGCGGCCAGGGAAGCGATCGGCGCAACAGGCGTACCGTGGTGCGCAACGATGAGTTTTGATACGGCCGGACGCACGATGATGGGAGTCACCGAGGCCGATCTTGTCACCGCGGTCCACGGAAGTGATCCGTTGCCCTTGGCTGCGGGGGCCAATTGCGGTTTGGGAGCTCCGGATCTCTTGCGAACCGTCCTCGGATTCGTTGATGCAGGAATGACATGCCCGATCATCGCGAAGGCCAATGCCGGAATTCCGCGATTCCGTCACGGAAAGATCCGTTATGATGCATCTGTGGAAACAATGGCAAACTATGCTGTGCTGGCACGAGATTGCGGTGCGTCCATCATTGGCGGCTGCTGCGGAACCACGGCTACGCACCTTGATGCGATGCGCGTCGCTCTTGAAAGAACCGGCCCGAGTGAACGGCCTGGACTCGAAAAGATAACCAGCCAGCTTGGTGAATTTGTTGGCCGGCTCCCAGACGCTCCCGCGGATGCCGACCAAATGAAGTCGGAACGCTCGATCAGAAGACGAAAACGAAAACGGCACTCCGGCCAAAGTGACGTCAATTGACCGGCGAATTGTCGAATTGAAGCAGAACCCGGTCGCATTCAGAACATGGCCGACTTCCATAAGATGAAGATTTCGTGCACAAGGTGACGCCTGCATCACCGTAGGGCAGTTGAGGGCAGCAATGTCGGAATATGACGAAGAAGACGACATCATCCTGTCGGAGTTACCGGATGATGAACTCGTTCCGCAGATGCACGATGACCTCTATGACGGTCTCAATGAAGAGATCGAGGAAGGAGTCAGGATTCTTCTGGACCGGGGATGGGCGCCGTACAAGGTCCTGACCGAGGCACTCGTCGAAGGCATGAGAATCGTCGGGATAGACTTTCGCGACGGGGTACTGTTCGTCCCTGAAGTCCTGTTGGCGGCCAACGCGATGAAATCGGGAATGGCAATCCTCAAGCCACTGTTGGCGGAGACCGGCGCTCCGCGCGTCGGCAAGATGGTCATTGGAACGGTCAAGGGCGACATCCACGATATCGGGAAGAATCTCGTGACCATGATGATGGAGGGCGCGGGGTTTGAAGTTCAGGACCTTGGAATCAATAACCCGGTGGAAAACTACATTGAGGCGCTGGAGGCCGGCGAAGTCGACATCTTGGGAATGTCAGCCCTGCTGACGACGACCATGCCGTACATGAAGGTGGTCATCGATACGATGGTCGAAAAAGGCATGAGGGACGATTACGTCGTGCTGGTCGGAGGCGCACCGCTGAACGAGGAGTTCGGCAAAGCGATCGGTGCAGATGCATATTGCAGGGACGCGGCCGTCGCGGTCGAGACCGCGAAAGAGTTCATGGCCAGAAAGCACAATCTACTAATGGCTGCCGTAAAGAGCGATGGAAACGGATGACGCTACGCTTGTTCGGTCGGAGGCCGGTTCATCACCTGGCCACGCCGGACGGATCCTGGTCATTGCCTGTGGGGCGCTTGCGCGCGAAATCCTTGAGTTGATCGAACGAAACGAATGGGCGCATGTCGAGCTCAGGTGCCTTCCCGCCAAGCTTCATCTCCGTCCGGAACTCATCACTGACGCGGTTGCGTCTGCCGTTCTTGAAGGCGGAGGGTCCTACGACGAAATTTTCGTGGCGTATGCGGACTGCGGTACAGGTGGTCTATTGGAAAAACGATGCCGGGAACTCGGCGTCACGATGATCGCCGGACCGCACTGCTACAGTTTCTTCGAAGGAAACGACGCGTTTCTGGAACGTGCCGAAGACGAAATGTCGACATTTTACCTGACTGACTTCCTGGTGCGGCAATTCGATGCGTTTGTCTGGAAACCACTGGGCCTTGACCGCCATCCGGAACTGAGGGACCAGTATTTTGGGAATTACAAGAAGCTGGTCTACCAGTCGCAGAAGGAAGATGCTGACTTGCAGGCAAAGGCGAGAGACTGTGCAATGCGCCTGGACCTGGTCTACGAATACCGGTTTACCGGATTTGGGGACC
The DNA here is from genome assembly GCA_026707935.1 of Paracoccaceae bacterium. Lineage (GTDB taxonomy): Bacteria > Pseudomonadota > Alphaproteobacteria > Rhodobacterales > Rhodobacteraceae > JAPPHA01. The sequence continues at coordinate 4,304 of JAPOVX010000180.1, read as the reverse complement.
TGGAGAATTCGCTTTCAGAATTCGTTACGCGAACCCAGTCCCTGACACGGCCGAAATTGGCGAACTCATGATTCGCTCCTGTCCTGGTAATCGGATCGTTTCAACCTGTATTTGGCCAGCTTGTCATTCAGTGTCCGCCTGGGAATTGACAAGTCTTTCGCGACCTCCGCGACCGACCCGTTATTTTGCCTCATGGAAATCTCAATCAACATGTGTTCGAACGCGTCGAGTTGTTGCCTGAGGGACCCGACTCCCTTCGATTGGGTGTGCGGGATCGAAGGCTCGCCAGGCGACAGGAGCTCCGCGAGCGAAAAGTTCCCGCGACGGTTACTCAAGACTGCCCGTTCGGCGACTTGAATCAGCTGGCGGACGTTTCCGGGAAAGTCGGAGTTGAGAAGCAAAACAGCGTCCTCGGGCGTAACGGTCGGCGGCAAACAGCCATAATCCTCCGAAAACATGCATGTAAATCGGTTGAACAGGGGAAGAATGTCCTCGGACCGTTCGCGCAGTGGCGGAACATTGATCCTGACTCTGGCGACACGATCGATCAAATCCTGACGAATCAGCCAGTCTGTGGAATCCTGTTCGGATTGCTGGTTGGAAACGGCAATGATCCTGAACGGCGCGCGATCGCGGAACTTCGTTTCTTCGATCCGTTGCAACAGGCGAGCCTGCAAGGGTGGCGACAAGGCAAAGAAGTCCTCCATGCACAAACTCCCTCCGAGAGACTGATCGATCAACGGTAACCCCTCATCCATGGGTCCAAAGAGCTGTCTTCCAAGTTCGTCTTCGGCAAATGCGTCGCAGTTGACGACGATGAACCGCTTGCCCTGGCGCGGTCCGCATGCGTGCAGCGCACGCGCAATCGTGCTTTTTCCGGTGCCAATTTCGCCCGTGATCAGGACGTGGCCGTCAGCTTGGCTGGCGTCCAGGATTTCCTCCCGAAGTTGACGCATTGCCGAGCTTTCGCCGACCAACCTGTTTTGCAGGTTCGCGATTCCGGAAAGCTCCCGCCTGAGCGCCCGGTTCTCAAGCGTCAGGCTTCGCGCTTGGGACGCTCTCTTTGCAAGGTCCGCCATTCGGTCAGGGTCGAAGGGTTTTTCGAGAAAGTCGTATGCGCCCAACTGCATTGCCTCGACCGCGAGCCTGACCTTGCCGTACCCGGTTATCATGATCACCGGTAACTGGGGGTCGATCATCTGAATGCGCCTGAGAAAACCGAGTCCGTCGATTCCGGGTAGCATGACGTCGGAAATCACGATGCCGGGATAGTCGGAGTCAATGTCCTGCAAGGCCTGTTCGGCACTCTCGTAGGTCCTTGGAATATAGCCCGACAGTTCAAGCCACTGCCGGAGTGATTCCCTGACGTCGAATTTGTCGTCGACAATCGTTACCTCCATCTGTTCCGACATAGCCTACTCCGGGGAAATTGATTGGTTGGAATCGTTTACAGGCAACCGAAAGTGAAAAACCGCGCCTTGAGGGGTTTCGTTCTCCGCCGTCAGTTCACCGCCCAGGTCTTTCGCAATCCCCGAGGAAATCGCCAGTCCAAGGCCCAGGCCCTGGGACTTCGCGGTGAAAAACGGCAGGAACGGTTTGTTCAGATCTTCAAGGCCGATACCATTGTCCTTCACGGTCAAGGTTGCGAATGAATCGTCGACATTCAGCTTGAGTTCAAGTTGTTTGTCGTCAAGATCAGCCATGGCATCGAGAGAATTCCTGATCAGGTTGACGATGACTTGGTCAAGCAAGACAAGGTCACCGGTTACCATGACGGGATCTTTCGGCACCTCGGTCGTGACCTTGACTCCCGTTTGCTCGATTTCTGCGGTCATCATCGCCAATGAGGAGTCAACTGCACCGCGAAGGTCCATTTCGGTCAATCTGTCCGTATTCTCGCGAGCATGTGCCTTCAACTGATCGATTATATTCGCCATTCGGACGACGAGATCGTCAAGTTCACCGATCTTTTCGAGCGCGTCCTTGGGGTTGTCCCGATCGAGCAGGGTTCGGGAACTTGCCAGGTACGTACGCATCGCCGACAGAGGTTGGTTCAATTCGTGACCGACAACGGCAGACAGTTCGCCTAGTGCCGCAAGTTTCTCTGATTTCGCGAGGTCCCGGCGAGTCCGCTCCAGATCCTTCTCCGTGCGTTTGCGTTCGGTGATTTCCCGTTCGAGACGGGCATTCAGAAGGCGGAGTTCACGGGATTCGATCTTGAGACGGAATTGTTGCCGATGCAACAACCAGAAGATCAGGCTCGATAACAGAATCGCAAAAACGGTGATTTCAAGGGCCAAGATCTGGTTGATCTTGGCTCGGGCTGATGCGAAATCCGAAAGCTTGACCAGCCTCCATCCCTGAAAGGGGATCGACGAGGCAACCCGGGCAAATGACTGCCCTCGGAAATACACGTCAACCGGAGCGTGAAGCAGCGCGCTCGCCTTGCGAAATGCGAGCCGAATTCTCGAAACCTGTGTGGAATCTGCGAGAACCTCTTCCTCTGTCTTTCCGTGGAATCTGCTTTCGGTGGAAAACAGTATCGTTCTTGAAGAGTCTGTGGCGAAAATGATCCCTTCCTGGTCCGGAAGGGTTTCGAACAACGTTCCGAGGTTGATTTCAACCACGACAACTCCAACCGTTTTCCCATCGTGCTCAACGCGACGGCTGTAAAAGTGCCGTTGAATCCGGTCCTCAAGAATTTCGCTGGAGAACACTGTATCGTCCGAGCGTACCGCATTGACGAAAAACGCCCGTTCGTTGTGTATTTCCGTTAATCTTTCACGTTCGGTCGTCGCGACCAGTCGGCCGATGTCGTTCAGCAAATGGAGGTTTTTCGAACCAACGGTTTCCTGGTGAACGAAAAGGTTCACCGAGGTACGCGCAAATGACTTGGTGACGAGGTCTTCTATCAGACTCGAGTCCCGCGAAAGATGCAGCGGTACCAACGACATTCGATTGAGTTCGCTGACGATTTGACCGCCGATGACTGTAAGCTGGTGCTCGATTTCGCTCCGTGCTGCCTGGATGTACCTGTCGGAAAGGTACCGGTTACTCATCCAGATGAACCCGACGGCAATCAGGACAAGAATCAGGACCCCGAAACGCATTGTCCACAGTACACCGGCGAAATTCCGGCCACGGCGAAGGCTTGCGCTGACGTTCATGCTTCGAGTCTTGACATATCGGTCGGACCAAAAACGGCACACGAAAATGACAGCAGACGTTTTCCGTATTCACCCTGAAACGCGCGGCTCGTCGGCTGGCACCTTGACGGTCGCGGCATTGATCCGTCGTCTGATTTTCTGACACCGTTCATTGCATTCACGATGATTGATGTCCTGACCGGGTCTTCACTCTCCGCCCGGGTCTGTTCGTTTCCCCGATAACGGCCGCCAGAAGCGCCTCAACCGTTCGCCAGGCTGGAGACGAGACCCTCGAAGAGTCGCGAGCCCCCTGTTCCACCGGTCATCGGATCGGCGCACCGCTCAGGGTGGGGCATGATGCCGAGGATTCGTCGATTCCGTGACAGGACTCCGGCAATGGAATCCTGAGAACCGTTCGGATTTTTCTCGTACCGAAATGCGATTCGGTCTTCATCTGCAAGTCGGTTCAGTGTTTGCCGGTCCGTCCGGTAGTTGCCGTCGTGATGAGCAATCGGCATCCTGACGTTTTCATCCCGATCGAGCAGGCAGGTAAAGGCGGAGTCCGTGGTTTCAACCGAGAGTTCCACTTCCTTGCACAGAAATCTGAGTCCCGAGTTCCTCATGAGTGTTCCGGGTAACAACCCTGCCTCGGTCAGAACTTGAAATCCGTTGCATATACCAATGATATACCCTCCTTTTCCCGCGAATTCCATGACTGACTTCATGATAGGGGAGTGTGCAGCGATTGCTCCACACCGCAGGTGGTCGCCGAAAGAGAACCCGCCAGGAATTCCGATCACGTCGAGCTTCGGAGGCAGACAACTGTCCTTGTGCCAGACAAGGTCCACGGTAGAACGCACATCTGGCGCACGTTGGAAGGCGACCACGAGATCCCGATCACAGTTTGAACCGGGAAACTGGATGACGGCTGCCCGCATCAGGGGATCTTTATGTCGAAATCTTCGATGACGGAATTGGCCAGCAATTCGGTACACATCGCATGAACCGCTGGTCTCGCCGTCTCGGCTTCGTCCGTTTCGAGGTCCAACTCGATGAGTTTTCCGACCCGGACTTCATTGACCCCGTTGTACCCGAGGCGTTCCAGCGCGGAACGAACGGCCTCCCCTTGCGGGTCAAGAATTCCCTTTTTGCCGGTGA
>JAPOVX010000358.1 GCA_026707935.1 Paracoccaceae bacterium | reverse complement strand
TGATTTCAACATTTCCGCCGTCGCCCCCTGTTCCACGATGCGGCCTGCGTACATCACGGCCACGCGGTGGGCGATCTGAGCCACAACGCCCAGGTCGTGAGAGATCCAAATCAGCGCCGAGCCGGAATCGCGGCAGAGCCGCCGCATGTCACGCAGGATTTGCGACTGCACGGTAACGTCCAGCGCCGTCGTCGGTTCGTCCGCGATGATCAGGTCCGGCTGGTTAAGCAGCGCGATGGCAATGACCACACGCTGCCGCATCCCGCCGGAAAACTGGTGTGGATAGGCCTCCAGCCGTTCATCGGGGCTGTTGATCCCGACGCGCATCATCGCCTCGCGAACGATCTGCCGTGCGGCGCCGGAGGAGATGTCTCGATGGGCCTGGATAGCCTCGATCATCTGCGTGCCAATGCGCTGCACCGGGTTCAGGCTCGTGGTCGGGTCCTGAAAGATCATCGCGATCCTGTTGCCGCGAAGGCCTCGCCACTGCGCTTCTGAAAAAAAGGTGACATCGGTGCCGTCGAACGTAATGCGCCCCGCTGTGACACGGCCCGGTCTGTCCACCAACCCCATAATGGACAGCCCAAGAACGGTTTTGCCGGAGCCGGATTCCCCAACGATGCCGAGCACGTCGCCGCGAGCGATTTCAAGATCGACACCGTTCACTGCCGCCAGCGGTCCGTCGGGGGTTGAAAATTCGGTCCTCAGCCCCCGAATGGACAAAAGGCTTGTCCGTGTCATTTCGAAAGCCTTGGATTGATCATTGCGCGCAGCTGGTCACCAAAGACGTTGATTGCGGCAACCGTCGCGAGCAGCATGACACCCGGAAAGAAGGTGATCCAGTAAGCACCCGACAGGATGAAGTCGAAACCATTTGAAATCAGCGAGCCGAGCGATGGTTCGGTAATGGGCACGCCCACGCCGAGAAAGCTGAGCGTAGCTTCGATCGAAATGGAGTGCGCCGTTTGCAAGGTCGCCAACACAATCAGCGACGAAACGCTGTTGGGCAGAAGGTGTTTCCAGATGATCCGGGCGTTGCTGAGCTCCAGGCAGATGGCCGCCTCGAAATACTCCTTGCGTTTTTCCACCATGGCGGCGGCGCGTACCGTCCGCGCATAGAGTGCCCACTGCACGATGGCGAGCGCAACTATGACCTTGTCAACGCCCTTGCCCAACAACGCCAACAGCACGAGCGCGACCAGAATGGCCGGAAAGGACAGCTGAATGTCGACAATCCGCATCAGGAACGCGTCAATCCGTCCGCCGTAAAAGGCGGCGGTCAGCCCAACCACGAGCCCGGCGGTCAGTGCGATGAGGGCGCTGCTGACGGCAACGGTCAGGCTGGTGCGAAGCCCAAAGATGATGGCACTCAGAACATCGCGACCTGCTCCATCTGTGCCCAGCCAGGCGACCGTTCCGTCAATCATCTCCTCGCCAGGCGCAAGCCGTCCGTCCAGCACACTGACGGTCGCGAGATCATAAGGGTCGGTGGGCGCGATCAGGGGGGCGAAAGTCGCCGAGGCGACAATGAGCAAAAGCAGTGTGCCCGAGATCAGCGTCGTCGGGCGCGCCATGTCTGACCGCACCAGCCAGGAAAACAGTCCGGTATCCGTTCTTGCAGCGAATATGGCTTTCGCCTCCCTCAAGTCTCCTCACCTTGCAGACGCACGCGCGGATCGAGCACTGCGTATATGATGTCCACGACCAGATTGAGCACCAAAAACAAGGACACTACGAACAGCAGGTAGGCCACAACAATCGGGCGGTCGAGATTGACGATGGCGTCGATGACAAGCTTGCCCAGACCAGGCCATGCAAAGATGGACTCCGTTACCGTCGCAAAGGCGATCAGAGTGCCGAATTCGATCCCCAGCACGGTGACGATCGGAATGAGGATATTGGGCATCAGGTGAGCGAATACGATGCGTCTCGACGACAGCCCCTTGGCGCGGGCGAACCTGATGAAATCAAGCGCCATGACCTCGACCGTTCCGGCGCGCGCCAGCCGAATGACCATGGCGATCTTGAAAAGCGCGAGATTGGTGGCGGGCAAGATGAGATGGCGCAACCCATCCAGCGTAAAAGCACTACTTTCGATGCCCAGGAAACGAGCGGTCTCGCCTCGGCCAGACACCGGCAGCCAACCGAGCAAGACCGAAAAGACAATGATCATCATCAGGCCCAACCAGAAAGTCGGAATCGAAATCCCGAGCACTGAGCCGCCCATGATGATGCGGGTGCCCCATCCGTCAGGGCGCAAGCCCGCGTAAACCCCGAGGGGCAGGCCAAACGTCACGGATATGATCAGTGCGCTGGTCGCAAGTTCAAGCGTGGCCGGGAAACGCTCGACCATAAGCGCGAGCGCCGGGCGTCCGAAGATGAAGGAATTGCCCAGATCCCCCGACATCGCACCCACCAGGAATTTCCAATATTGCACATGGACCGGCTGATCGAGCCCGAAGTCCCGGCGCACACGTTCGACTTCCTCGGGCAGGCTTTCCGGATTGACGAGCATGTCGACGGGATCACCCACCAGATTGACCATGGAGAACACCATCAACGACATGATGAACAGGACGACCACGCTTTGCATGACGCGTCTCAGGACAAAGGCCAACATCGGGGGAACCCATCATACGGTGGCCCGCCGGAGACATGCGGCCGGCCAACCTCAATTCATTCTTGCGGACGGATCTTGTGAATGAAGGTGCTGTCCAGGGCACCGTGTTCGTAGGCGACGCCGTCCCGTGCGGCCCAGGTCGCGATCTCATGATGGATCGGAACCAGCGCATATTCCCGCATCGCGATGTCGGTCGCCTGAATGAAGGCCATTTCGCCCATGGCAATATCCATCGAAGATCGACCATCTTCGATCAGCTTGTCGACTTCCGGGTTGCTGTAACCGTTGCGATTGCCCGGTCCGTAACCGCGCTCTTTCTGCTTCGTGTGAATGAAAATCCGCAGCGGGTGTGAAGGCTCGCCCGAGCCGTTTGCATAGCCGGACATGGCAGCGGTGAACTCAGGCGTGTCACCCGGCCCTCCGCGCGCGAAGCGCTTGAAAAAGACCGAGGCGGGCATGGTCTCGACACTGGTGTCGATACCGATGCGCGACAGCATCTGCGCGATGGCTTCGAGAATCCGTGTATCGTTGGAATAGCGGCCGGCCGGCCCATGCATGGTCAGTTTGAACCCGTCGCCATAGCCTGCCTCGGCCAGCAATTCCCTTGCACGGTCCGGATCATGCGCATCTGGTTCGAGATTGGCGGAGTAGCCAATGTAACCCTCGGGCGAAAACTGGCCCGCAGGTGCAGACAGCCCGTCCATCACACGATCAGCAATGGCCTGGCGATTGATCGCCAGGGACACGGCTTCGCGCACGCGAATGTCCCGAAATGGCGAAGCAATCGGATTGCCGTCATGATCAGTGACAAAGGGCTTGATCGGGTCATCGGTCAAATGCAACGTCACGTAGAGCAGACGGTTGGACACCGACTTGAAGACCGACAGCCCGTCACGGCTTTCCAAATTGGGCAAATCAGCAGGTGCGACCCTCTCGATGAAATCCACGTCACCGGCGATAAGCGCGGCTGCCCTGGTTGTGCCGTCGCCAATGGGGCGAATGACCACATTGTCCCAATCCACTGCCGCCCCCCAATAGCCGTCATCGCGCGACAATTCGATCACGTCGCCAGGCAGCCACCTGGTGAAGGTGAACGGGCCCGTCCCGAAAGAGGCCGCGCCGGTGTTGAAATCCTCAGTCGTTGCATCGACGAACGCGGAGTCGATAATCGAAATCCGCGACATGTCGTTCGGCGTGAAAGGGTAAGGTTTCTCGGTCGAAATCCGCAGGGTCAGCTCATCGACAACATCAAAGGTCTTGCCCTTTATGAACGTAGCGAAACTGGACGGGCTGTTGGGCACATTCGCCGCACGCCGCATCGTGGCGACCACATCTTCAGCGGTGAATGCCGCGCCATTGTGAAAGGTTACGTCGGGGCGCAGCTTGAATTCCCATGTGCGCTCGTCAATTGGCTCCCAGGACGCGGCAAGCCCGGGGATGAGGTTCTGGTTCACATCCTGCAGGACCAGCGCATCATAGACCTGCGTCGCCATTGAGTTGTTGATGGTCAGGTTCTGATAATGCGGGTCCATGGATGTGGGTTCGGCCGCCAGAGCCACTGTCAGGTCGTTCGCCGACACGGGTCCGGCCAAAAAACCAAGGCCCGTCGCCGCAGCGGTCAGAAAAGCCGCCGGATTTAAGATGGACTTTCTCATTTTTTCTCCCTTTCATCGGTTTTCGGTTGTTTCCTTGGTGGTGACGGCCCGGATTCACCGCCGGGCTTTCGTCGCGAAATCCCTGATCTGCTCATTGAAGATGTCGGGGTATTCCGCGTAAGAGGCGTGACCCGCCCTGGGGATTTCGGCATGCTCAGCGTCTGGAAAGGCCGCGACCAGCAGCGCATGCATTTCAGGCGAGATCACGGTGTCTTCGCCACCAGACAAAATGAGTACGGGAACATTCACGTCATGGCTGACATTCGTGTTGTCAGTTTCCTGGCACATGCGGCCACCATCGCGGATGCCTTCAATCCGCGCGCTCGCCGCTATTCCGGCCAGGAACCGAATGACCGTTTGGGAAGTTCCTTCTGGCGTGCTGCGCCTGGCACGTTCCAAACCATAGGCCGCACTGACCCCCTCGGATCGGATACGGTCGACTCTCGTCCCGTACCGCGCCATCAGCGGCTCCCCTTTAGGGCGGGCAAAGCCCAGATGCGTCGAAGACAGCACCAGGCCCGCGGTTGAGGTATCTCGATCAGCCGCCAATTGCACGGCAACCACGCCTCCCATCGAATGGCCGACCACGATTACGTCGTAAACCTTCAGCGTTTTCAACAGGGCTTTGGCCGCGTCAACATAGTCTTCGACGCTGTCTCCGAATACATCGGAAGCCCCAAAGCCTGGCGCATCCCAGGCGACAACGCGGAACGAAGATCCCAATGCCCGAAACAGGTAGGCCCAGCTCTGACTGCTGCCATTCATGCCATGGAGCAAGAAAAGAGCGGGGCCCGCACCCGCTTCACGATACGCGAGGCGGCCGCCATTGTAGGATATATACTGCAACTCAGGCGTATCCCACATTCGCGTGATATCCTCTGAAATATGACTTCATCAGGGGGCACCATTGAGCGGCAAAGATATCCCGGCACCCGCCGTTACTCAATTGCAGCACAGAGAATGACAACAAAAAAGCCTAAAACATTTTACATACCGTTACCTGAAGGTTGAGACTCGAGCTCGCGCATCGACATCAGCGTTTGAGCGAGCTTCAGCACACGGGAAAACTCGGGATTCGAAAGAAGCGCGTTACAGTAATTGCGCCAAGCCTCCAGCATCGGCTCGGTCGGGCGAAAATCGCGGCGACGGCGGTCGCCTGTGCCTGGCAGCTCTTCCAAATAGCCGAGTTCCAAAGCTTCATGTACCGTTGATGTGACGGTTGGCCGGCTAAATTCAGAGACTTCTACAAGCTCCGAGATGGTGAAACTGCCCTTGATGAAGTAAAAGTTCATCATGTACCGACGCAGTTCGAACGCGGTGAAACTGGTGTTGAAGAAACGGCGAACTTGGCCAGGTGCATGCTCGCGCCGATAAACGTGGCGCGAACTTTCAAAAGAGGCCTGCGCAAAGCAGAAGCGATGAAACAGCGTCCCGGACTCACGCATGGTCAACCTCACCAAATTATAGAAAATTTCTTACACGTCATGCTATTGCTCTGATCGTCTATCCGCAAGGTATCGTTGTTGTCCGAACTTGAACCCGGCACGGTGCACGTTTTCGTGGATCAATGGCGCAAGAGCAAATCATGCCGGAATTGCCCCCGAAGGGGAGGCCTCCGTTGACAAGAATTTCTCAATGCAAATTCCAGCGTGAACCTGCTCTGTTTTCGATGGACAGGACGCGGTCTTGACGCAATTGTTTTCGGATTTCACCGATGTGCCGTTTGCCATGTGTGGTGACGTCACATCGACCCCGTACACGGCCCCACGGGACATGATTCTGCGCCTTGAGCCGGTTCCGGTGGCGTTTCTGGCGATTCGGGGATTACCGGACATACCTGTTCACCCTCCGTCTACGCCGCACCGGATGTCGGCAACATGAGCCAGGGCTGGCTAGAAGGGCACCTCACGTTGCCCCTTCTCCCTCAGGCGCGGACAACTCCGCATTTCTCGAGTTCATCCCAGTAACCCGGAAAGGTCTTGGCTACACATCTTGGATCCGTAATCGAAACTCTCCCGGTCTTCAGCGCGACAAGCGCAAACGCCATCGCGATCCTGAGATCGCCATAGAACTCGCGCAGGGGACTGTCGCGTTCAGGCGACAGGTGAATGCGCGTTCCTTGTTTCAATAGTTACCTGCCGCCGGTATATCTTCCTCATGGCTGACAGGTATGCCAGGAACGCAGGTGCGGTCTTCACGCTCACGTATCACTTGGTCTGGTGTCCGAAGTATCGCCGGAAAGTGCTTGCCGGCCGGATTGAAGTTCGGTTGAGACAGCTCCTTGCCGAGGTTGCGGACGAGAAGGGCATGACGTTCCACGCAATGGAGATCATGCCGGACCACGTTCACCTGTTCGTCGAGAGCGACCCGATGCTTTGCGTGGCGGAGATCGTCAACAGGCTCAAGGGCCGGTTGTCGGCTATGGCGTGGCGGAGAATTTAACCCGTGCCATATCGCGTGCGGTAAGATTGGCGGATCATTGATTTATATGACCCGGAATCTGTACCAAGCAGACCAACATCCGAGTGTCTTCTTGTTGGCACCTGCTTGAAGGTTGATGAAACCTGGTCAGGCTTCCATTTCCCGGTCTCTGACCAGCACGATTAGCCCGTGCATTGAAATGTTCGCGTGAGCCGATAGCCATAACACGCAGCACCAGGGCTGGATCTCTTGCATTCGCAATCAGGCTCGACGGCTTCCATGCCTGATTAACCCCATTGTCGGCACGTGTTCAAAAAGCGGCAGTTATGTCCAGGGTTTTCTCCAATTTCAATTTGGCACTCCTGTTGAGTTTGGGGGCCTGTCTGCTCCGGCGCGCCCGCAGGCGTGGCGGGGCGGATCCGCCGGGCTGGCAAGCTGCGAGAGCTGTCGTGGTGATGATGTTCAGAACAAGTTTCTCCATGGAGCCCCCTCCGACTCTGAATCAAACCTGGCTTGGGGCAGACGTCGCCCTTGTCGGATCAGGCGCATCATCGACTGGACCGAACGGCGCCATCAACGCCGGGTAATCCGGGCACCCAGATCGCGACTAAGATTCTGCGCCGCAGCAACCTGATCCGGGGTCATCCGATCCAAAAGATCGTCTCGTCTTTCCAAAGAGTTATCGTAGTCCTGGGCGGCAGCCAGGTTGTACCATGCGAAACTTTCCACGTAATCCTTTGGTACGCCTTCGCCATTCTCGTATCTGAGGGCCAGGTTGTACTGGGCATAGGGGTACCCCTGCTCGGCCGCCCTACGATACCATCCAACCGCCTCGGCGTAATCCTGGGCCTCGCCAAAGCCAAGGTAGTACATGTTCCCCACGTTGTTCTGGGCCTTGGCATACCCCAGCTCCGCTGCCCTGCGATAACGTGCCCTGGCCTCGGCGACGTCCCGGGCCACACCCTCTCCACGATCGTACATGACTCCCAGTTTGAATATGGCTTCGGCATCGTCTTGTTCAGCCGCCCTGCGAAACCACACCACGGCCTCGGCAAAATTCTGGGGCACGCCTTCTCCGTAGTAATGCATGACTCCCAGTTTGTACTGGGCGCCGGCATCACCCCGCTCAGCAAGTTGACTGAATTCACGAAGGGCAGTGGCATAATCTCCCTGATTGTACGCGGCGGTCCCGGTTTCAAAGTCAGTTGCACATGCGGCGGAAACAATGGCGACGAACAACATTGCCGGGACGGTCCGAATTCTCATCGGCTGTACTTCCCTTGTCAGGTCAGGCGCGATCATACCAAGGTCGCCTGGTTTTGCCAGCCACAGGCCAAGCTGTTGCAAGGTTAAGGTCCATCCATCGTTTCGAGAGTGATCATGTTCATGGTGGCCCCATCGGAAAGATTGTTCGTAGGACCACGTAAAGGACGAACATCGCCCAAACACCCGGCTATCTGGCTCAGGCTGCCCATTCTCTGTTCAAGCTGAGGTACAATGACCGCGCGATCTAACGCTCGGCCACATCAGAACGCCAGTCAAAGCCATGCGCTCAAGCCCCAGGCTGACGGCACCGGCGAGGATCGCCGCGAGTATGGCGACGGGTTCGGAGTGTTTTCCTCGGGATCGAAGATCGACAAAGGCGTCGAGGAAACCGGTACGCGCGTTGACCCTCCCAAAGCAATTCGGTGATGCGAATGCGCGGCACCACGGCATTGATGGCGCGGTCCAGGCGCAGGGCCGCTGCCGGCGTCACCACATCATGAGGTGTGATCTTCAGGCAACCGTGCTCGATCCGGACACCGGACAGACGGCCGTATTTCAATTCAGCGTCGATTAGATCGTGCCGGTTCGTCGTACGTTTTTCGGCACTCCTCGACCCACGTGTCGAAACCGGTCTTGAAGCTGGTATCCTTCAGGAACTGGCTCGGCCTTGTCTCGCGGCATGAGATAGCTGTCGAAGCGTCGATAATCACGGCTGGTCTCGTCCCAGACATCAGCGGCCCGCAACCGGTCACGAGATGGACTTGATGTTGATCATGTCGATTCTCTTCATTGGCCCAGGCCTCCTCATTGCGATCGATTGATTGATCGATGATGAGACCGTACCGAGAGAGAAATCGCGAGGGCATCTCCCGCGTGGATGCCGTTATCGTGCAACCCTTGACGGGAACCGCCCACAACCCGGAAAAACCGTCAAGTGTCGCAGGAATCCCCGTCAAGTGTCGTAAGATTTTGCAATCCGGAACCGATTCCCGCATCACGTACGGCGATCGACCAGCACGACGTCGTTGACAACGTGCGCACCCCGGAAATCCTTACTCAACCAAGGCCGTGGAGGACTACAGCAGCACCACACGGGACCCGGAACCGGTGCGGGACGATCGCTTACTGGTTTCGTCGGGTGCCTCGCGGAGGACCGCAGGAAAGCGCTGGGTTGCGCGGCGTCTATCTGACAGAACCAGTTGTGTACTGTGGGCCAACGAACGTCTGGGGGTTCCGCTCAAGGTCCGCGCGGCTACGGACGGAAATCCAGCAGTGGGGTGTTGCCGAAATTTCGTTTCAAGCGAGAGAGTGGAACTGTGTATTTGACGTCACTCTCCAGATCCCTGAAGTCCTGGTCTTCACAGAGAAGACGGCCATCATCTCCCCTTAGTATGTAACGACACTTCACCTGTACTCTGAATTGCTTGTTGCTCAGTTCCGGGTGAATACCGATTTTGGGTGAGTCGAACATTATCCGTATGTCGACCCGTTCTCCGGTCTTGAGGAAAGTCTCGATAGCGCGGAGATGTTTCTCGGTCTCCCGGTTGAACAGGCCGGTCAAAGTAGTTCCATAAACTTCGCTTGGCTCTCTTGTTCTGAACATTTCCGAGAAGGAGTGGAGATTCTGGATTAGAAGAATGACATCGGCATGGGGCATGTCAGGCGACAGGTTCTTGAGGCTTCCGCGTAGCAACCCAATGAGGTCATTCATCTTGACTAATCTGGTCGCAGCTTCGATGGCATAGATCATTTCGAGCCAATTGAATTTGTAGCCCATGAACGTCTTCGAGATGGGGGCCGTCTCCCGTGGTTTGGCGGAGAAGAGGTCCGACACGTGCTCACCATCCAAGAAGAAATAGCGGTTGTGCACAAACTGATTGAACAGCTGCGTGAGCTTGATCTTTCCTGTCGGTTTGCCATCATAGCCGAGTACGGTAATCTTGCGATCGAGCCGACGGAACAAATGAAACAGGTTGCGCGCCTGAGTCGAGATAAGGATCAGTGTATCGGCAATGCGCCTCTTTGCGTTGGCGGAGGTCTGCTGCTCCCAGTCTCCTTCGGGTACCTGTAGCAACAGGGTTTTCTCGCCTTGGACAGCGCTCTCTGTGGTAGATGGCTTCAACGCATCATTGAGTTCGTCGATCTGAATTCGGAGGTGATCGAGGAGGCGCCGAACATCCTGTAGTAAAGCGTCGGCGCTTCCGAGAACGACGGAATCTCCGGTGCCGAGAGTTTCAGAGATTACGAATGGCGCACTGTCCTTGTATGCCGACATTTCTCCTGTTTCAGGAGTTGGCTTTTAGTATGCGATCTGGCCGTATAGATTCTGAGGGTGCTCATTATTGTAGAGAACCCTCATTATCTCCTTCGGCTCCGGTGGCGCTTCACCGCCCATGACATTCATTCCATTGTTGTAGGCGGATCAAGGGCTATCTGAACATTCGAAAACACGCCTAAACGATCCGCTCGCGGCTAAGTGTCGTCGCCCAATCGCCTCCGCTGTAGGTTACACAGTGAATGAGAACCTCCTTGGCATCGTCGTCGACTGAAAACGCAATCACCGCCCTTCTTCCTGCCGGAATGGCGCGCAAGCCGGGAGCGATTTCGTCGCGGATTGATCCTCTGTGTGGAGTTCGTGCCAAATTCTCGATCTCCTGCTCTATTTCGGCAAGCTTGCGGTCGGCTACCTCGCTTCCCGCATACTCGATGATCCATTGAGCGATCGCCTCCAAGTCTCGCTCCACAAGCGGATGGAAGCGGACACGGTAGGTCATCTGCGACGAGACGCTTCCACGGCTGCACGAGCTGCCGAGAACGCCTGTGCGTCGTCAACGTACTCCGAACGCACTGTCTGCATCCTTGCGCGAATCTCTGCGGCGAGGGCGGAAAGCGCGATTTCCCGCTCCTGTTCGCCCTGCATCATCTGTTCGATGGCGCTGGCCACAGCGGCACTCTGAGTGGCGAAAACGCCTTCGCCCACCTTCTCGGAAAGGAAACGGTGGTGGCGATCAGTAAAACTGAGTGTCGTCTTGATGGTCATTCGAATCTCCAGAGTATGACTATATCATACCTTTTTTCGCCGGTGCGCTCAAGCGCTTAATTCGTACGCAGTCAGGCCCTATCGTGTATGATCGGAACCGAATTGTTATGGGAATCTTGAATTCCGTGTGTCTGTCATGCCACGCCTTTTCCGCTAATCTGGTTCCCATTATACACGATGGGGCCTTCAGGGTGTGGCTGCGAAAGGAATTTCCGGGATTCCTCAAGGAGACAGACCGCAAACTGTTCGACGATATCCTGGAAGTGGCAGACGGCGAAAGAAGCGGTGGCGGGAAGAATGCCGGAACGGTTGGCGAAAAGAGCCTGGTGCCCGCGGATTGATTTCAGACGGAGGCGAACCGAATATGCCGAAGACGAATGCTTGTGCGGACTCAGCCCGGTTTGTACGGATCTCTTCTTCGCTGCAGACCCTTGGCCAATCTCTCGACCCGCCTGATATCTGCGACCGCGCAGCGCATCTGGCGCGCAATGTCGGCAAGCGTGTCTCCGCGCGCGAGGAACTGCCCGATACGCCTCTTTTCGATTTCGCGGAACGCCCGCGCTGGGTGCTTCGGCACATGCTCGCCTGCTCCCGCCGGGATGTCCGCATCCGGCGGAGGGTTCGTGTGCCAGAGCCAAAGCGCGCTGCCCTTGGCGGCAACGCTGGGGCGCCCGCGCCCGAGGCGCTCTGCGATCTCCATGAGCAGCAGGCCCTCGCCGTCCAGCTCCCGGAGCGCCGTGAGCTCCTTTTCGCTCCAGTTCTCGTGTTTCCGCACGCGACATCCGCGCCGGGAGATCCTCAAAAACTTCATGCGGTTTCAGACGGCGGATTCCGAACGCCCGATCCGCTCCCCGATCTCACAGGGGCTGGAACCGAAATCGGCCAGGCGCCTGAGGAAGTCATCCTCGGCATCCGTCCAGTTCTGGCGGCGGTGGCTCATGTGTCTGCCACTCGGTAGTCCGCCGGCAGGCCCGGCGACTCCCCGTCGAGTTTCATGGTACGCCCGGGCCTCACTGTTCCGGACGCCAAAGGGTAATCCCGCCAGGGAAGAGCGGAAAGCAGAACAGGTGGCTGAAAACCCGGACGCACAAAGGAGAGAGTACATGACGATGGGATGGCAAGAGCAAGCCCTGGCGAACGCCATGGCAGCCAACCGGGGGAAGGTCTCGAGCGAGCGGATGACCCTGAGACT
>JAPOVX010000290.1 GCA_026707935.1 Paracoccaceae bacterium | reverse complement strand
GGCAGGCGCCCGCCTGTCCGGCCAGGCGCCGTGCGTTGGCCCTGGAGCCTGGCAGAAGCCGGTAGATGATGTTGCGGTATGTGGTATTTTCGCTCACGCGGTCTGGCCTTCGGCACAAGGTTCGTCTGGTGACGGGAAAGGCTGGCTTCCCGTCACGCGATCACGACACGATCTGCCTGAATTGTCAAGGAATCATGATCATGAATCATCCAAGGTTCCCAAGGTCACGATCAGGTGTCGGCAATCGCAATGACCTGTGAATTCGATCGGAAACTGGCAGCATCAATGTCAAGTAATCGATATAATCCCCCATCGTTGCCAGGCTAAAACGGCTTCAGCGGCTTCCGATTCGCGGTTCCTCACCATTCCACAGCCTCCCTATGTTGGCGGCGTGGCGAATCCACAGAACGACCGCGAGGCCGGACAAGATGATTCCGGTTTCGATACCGACCGCAAGATATGCGGCGCCGGGCGCAACGATTGCCGCCGCCAGCGCAGAAAGTGACGAATAGCGAAACGCGGCAGCACACGCCAGCCATGTGGCACCTGCCAACGCACATGTGAGAATGTCGTATGCCAAGGTTACCCCGAGAAATGTCGCGAAACCCTTGCCGCCCCGGAATCTGGTCCAGACCGGAAACAGATGACCGAGGAACGCGGCCGGGCCGGCTATCCATGCGCCAGGAACGCCGGCAAGGCCTGCTCCGACAAGGACAGCGAGCGTGCCCTTCCCGGCATCGACGACGAGGGTAAGGCCCGCCGCGAGGCGGCTCCCGGTTCTCAGGACATTCGTGGCACCCATGTTCCCCGAGCCAAAGGTCCGAGGATCCGTGAGGCCCATCATCCGGGTGATGACCAACCCGCCAGGAATCGATCCGGCCAAGTAGGCGAACAGGATAACCGGAACGATTTCGGCGACAGGCAGTTGAAGGTCAGCTGTCATGGATGAATGCGGTCTTTCCGCCAACGAACGTACGGAGCACGCGGCCCTGCATCCTGTGACCGTCGAAAGGTGTGTTCTTGGATTTCGACCGCAAGGTCGCGCGATCGAGGACGAACGGTTTGTCCGGATCGAACAGCACCAGGTCGGCCGGCGCGCCCGCCTTGAGCCGGCCTCCGTCAATACCGAGCCTCCTTGCAGGATTGAGTGACAGGCATCGCCAGAGATGCGGCATGGTCATGGACCGGTTGTGGACGAGTCGAAGGGCCGCAGGCAAGAGGGTCTCCAGCCCGATGGCTCCGGACGCGGCTTCCTCGTACGGCAGGCGTTTTGACTCTTCGTCCTGGGGCGTGTGCATGGAGCTGATGATGTCGATCTGACCGTCGGCGACGGCCTCGACAATCGCCATGCGGTCGGCTTCGTTTCTGAGGGGCGGCTTGACCTTGAAAAACGTCCGGTATCCGTCAACGTCGAGTTCGTTCAGTGTCAGGTGATGGATCGATGTCCCAAAGGTGACATCGAGACCGGCATCTCGGGCTCTTTCAAGGGCGGGAAGCGCCGCAGCCGTGGTCAACTGGTCGACATGGTAGCGCGCACCGGTCAATTCCACGAGCGCCATGTCGCGCTCCAGCTGGATCCGCTCAGCGATCGGCGAAACCGCAGGCAGCCCGAGCTTCGAGGCAAAGGCGCCGGATGTCGCCGCGGTTCCCGTGCTGAGATCAGGATTCTGGACATGTCCGATCACGAGTGCGTTGCAGCCGGCCGCGTATGAAAGACACCGGCCGAGAACACGCGAATCGCGGACGACATTGTCAGCATCGCTGAAGGCGGCCGCACCTGCATCCATCAGGAAGCCGATTTCGGTCATTTCGCGGCCATTCCGCCCCCGGGTCAGCGCCGCCATGGGCAGAACCCGCGCCTGGCTGTCCTGGACCGCCCGACGATGCACGAATTCAAGGATCTCCGGAGAATCGATTGCCGGGACTGTGTCCGGGCGGACGACGATGGTCGTCACGCCGCCCGCGACGGCGGCAGCGCCTGCGGTACGAAAGCTCTCCTTGTGCCGCTCTCCCGGTTCGCAGACCTTGGCTCCGATATCGATGATTCCGGGTGCCAGGCAGTGGCCCGCGCAGTCGAAGATGCTGGCATCAGCATGCGGTTTCCCGGAACGGAACGACCCGTTGGTCGAGCCATGCGGGTCATCCAGGACTTCTGAAATGACCCCGCCTTCGATCGTGAGCGAACCAGGGGAGTCCGTACCATTGTACGGATCGATCAGTCTCGCATTGGTGAGTGTCAGCATTCGGACCGGGACTCCGCCAGAAGAGTCATGGCAGCCATCCGGACCGCGACGCCCATTTCAACCTGATCCCGAATTACGGAGCGGTTGATGTCGTCGGCGATTTCGCTGTCAATCTCGACGCCGCGGTTCATCGGCCCGGGATGCATCACGATGGCGTCAGTGCGTGCTCGGGCAAGCTGCCGCAGACCAAGGCCCCAGCGGTGGAAATACTCGCGCTCGGAAGGAATGAAGCCGCCGTTCATCCGCTCCCGCTGCAGGCGAAGCATCATGATCACATGGCAGTCCTCCAGACCCGCCTCCATGTTGTCGTGGACTTCGACTCCGAGCCGTTCGATTCCGGCCGGAATCAGGGTGCGCGGCCCGACCAGCCGAATCCGGTTGTCGAATTTCGACAGCAGGAAAATGTTCGATCTGGCGACCCGGCTGTGGGCGATATCGCCGCAGATCGCGACCGTAAGGCCATTCATCCGCTCCCGTGCACGCCGGATGGTCAGCGCGTCGAGCAAGGCCTGCGTCGGATGTTCATGGCGTCCGTCGCCGGCATTGAGCACGGCGCATTCGACTTTCTCCGCAAGAAGGTCGGCCGCTCCGGAACTCGGATGCCTGATGACCAGCAAGTCGGGATTCATGGCATTCAAGGTCAACGCCGTGTCGATGAGCGTCTCGCCCTTTCTGACCGAACTCGCCCTCAGGTTCATGTTCATGACGTCGGCCCCGAGACGCTTGCCCGCGAGCTCGAAGCTCGATTGCGTCCTGGTCGAGTCCTCGAAAAACATGTTGATCTGGGTCAGGCCGGCGAGGACGTCGGCGTGTTTCGTCGACCTTCGGTTGAAGGCGACGTATGTGTCGGCGAGATCGAGAATGGCTTCGATATCGGGTTTCGAGAGATGTTCAATTCCCAAAAGGTGCCGAGCTGAAAACCCCATGAACATCGCTCTTTTGACCGCTGAGACACCCTTAATTCATGCGGCCCGGTCAAACAAGGCGTCCTGACGAAACCAGCGACCGTTCTTTTTCCGACTATTGTTTGTCGCTGCCGGGGCAACAATATTGAACATTGGAACTCTTTGGGATTAGATCGTGATCTCTGCGGACGTGGCGGAGAGGGACTGGAAACAGGAATTCGGCATCCAGGCCGTCATCCGGTCGATGACTGGCCTCGGCGGTGCATAGTGGCGTTGCGGCGAGGGACGAACATGGCAACTGAAGACAGGGCCGAACTGCTCGCGGCGCTCGAATGGCAATTCGAAATGGGGGTCGACGAAGCCATCGGGGAAAAGCCCGTGGATCGGACCCGCCTGGCGCCGGAACCGCGCCGAAGTCAGCATGTCCAGGTGGCGCCGAAACGGGCATCTGCCCAGGCGGAGCCTCTCCCACTGATGCCGACCCGATCAACGAGCCCTGTGCCGGTCAGTGCCGGAAACATATCGCGCGGAGAGAACGAACCGGCCCGTGCTATCGCGAAGGCCATGGCCGAGAGATGTGACGATCTCGAGGCTCTTCGCGCGGCAATGGACGCGTTCGAGTTCTGTGACCTCAAGAAAGGAGCCCGCAATTTCGTGTTTTCGGACGGCAATCCGGACGCCCGATTGATGATCGTGGGCGAGGCTCCGGGCAGGGAAGAGGATCAGAAGGGATTTCCATTCGTGGGAAGGGCCGGTCGGCTGCTCGACCGGATGTTCGAATCCATCGGCCTGGCCCGATCGTCTCCGAACCCCGGGTCGGCGATCTACATTACCAATGTCATTCCGTGGCGTCCGCCGAACAACCGTGATCCGACCGCCGAAGAGGTGAGAATGTTGATGCCGTTTGTCGAAAGACACGTGGAACTGGCCGATCCGGAGGTCATTGTGCTCATGGGGAACACGGCGTGCGGTGCCATCCTCGGCCGAAAGGGAATCACGCGACTCCGGGGCCACTGGACAGAGGCGCTGGGAAAACCGGTGATGCCGATGTTCCACCCGGCGGCGTTGCTCAGGGATGGACTCAAGAAACGTGAATCCTGGTCTGACCTGCTGGCAATCGGGGAAAGGTTGTCGGCATGACCGAGGTCGATCGGCCGTTCGTAAGGGTCCGTATCGCCGTTCTGGCGGTCTCGGACTCGCGAACGCTCGAGGATGATCGTTCCGGCGCACTCCTTGCCGATCGGATCCGCGACTCGGGTCATCATCTGGCAGACCGGAAGATCCTCCCCGACGAACGTGACCGCATCGCGTCCCAGCTGCGCCGCTGGTGCGAGGACCCGGCAGTTGATGCGGTGATCACGACGGGAGGAACCGGACTTACCGGCCGGGACGTGACGGTCGAGGCGCATCGGGATGTCTACGAAAAGGAAATCGACGCCTTCCAGACGATGTTTACCCTGGTTTCCATGAAAAAGATCGGAACTTCCGCGGTTCAGTCACGCGCCTGCGCCGGCGTGGCCGGGGGGACATATCTCTTTGCGCTCCCGGGCAGTCCGGGCGCATGCAAGGACGGCTGGGAAGAGATCCTGGTTCATCAGCTGGACTACCGTCACCGGCCATGCAACTTCGTCGAAATCATGCCCCGGCTCGAAGAAAACATGCGCAGAAAATGAAATGCGTTTCGGCGATTGCCCCGGGTCTTGCCCCCGGGGAGGCCGTAAAGCCGGGAATGTGACGGAAATTTGCCGCATTTTCGTATAAACTCTGGAGTATGACTGTGCGGTTCGCTTGAATAGGCTCGGAGGATTCGATGAGATTCCTGATCCGGGCGTTGGTAGGCTTGGGCCTGTTGGCAGCAACCTCGGGGTTGCTGATCATGGCCGTGAGTACGCTTCACTCGGCGTTCGAGGCCAAACGGGATTCGGGCAACCGGCCGCGAATGGCCCGGGAGAGGTCCTTCTCCGCCAATGTCGCGAAAGTGGCGTTGCGGGACATTCGGCCGGTCATCGAAACGTTCGGGGAGGTCCGAAGTGGCCGGACCATGGAATTGCGCGCCGCGTCAAGCGGCGCGATCGTCGAACTCTCTGAAGATTTTCGCGAAGGCGGCGTTGTCGATTCAGGGGAACTCCTCTTTCGGACTGACCCGGCCGCGGCGCGCGCGCGGTTTCGACTTGCCGAAGCAGCAGTGGCCGAGGCGAACGCGGAATTCAGGGATGCGGAGATTGCGCTCGGGCTTGCGGGGCATGATCTCGATGCGGCCGAAACCCAGCGTGACCTGCGCCTCAGTGCTCTGGAACGTCAGAACGCCCTGAACGAGCGGGGTGTCGGAACCGAGTCGGCGCTCGAAACGGCCAGGCTGGCGGCCACTGCGGCCGAACAAAGCGTGGTGGGCAAACGGATCAGCCTGTCCCAGGCCAGTGCCCGGATCGAACGTGCCCGCCTGGGTTTGGCACGGCAGGAAATCTCGTTGTCGGAAGCCAGGCGGCAACTTGAAGACACGCGGATGACCGCGGAATTTGCGGGAGTTCTGACGGGCATCACGAATGTTCTCGGAGAACTCGTCAACGCAAACGAGAACCTCGGGCAGCTGATTGATCCGACCGCGCTCGAAGTAGTGTTTCGGGTATCCAGCCGGGAATTCGAACGGCTTGTCACAGCGAATGGCGGACTCGAGGCGGTGGGGATCGAGGTCCTGTACGGCCCGGCGGAAACCGGGGTCAAGACGCGGATCAGCCGGGCCGGAGCATCGGTTGGCGAGGGTCAGACGGGCCGTGAGCTCTATGCGAGCCTGGGAGAGGCGGCAGCGGCATTCCTGCGGCCGGGGGATTTCGTCACCGTGTTGATCCAGGAACCGGAACTGCAAGACGTTGCGGTCATTCCTGCAACTGCGGTCTCGTCAACGAACGAAATCCTGGCGCTCGGTGAAGGTAATCGACTTCGGTCCCTGACGGTTGCAGTGCTCCGCAAGCAGCGCGACTCGTTCGTGATCGATGGAGACGGCCTCGATGGCGAAACCATCGTACTGGAACGCGTTCCGCAACTTGGTGCGGGAATCAGGATTCAGCCGAGACAGCCCGACGGGCCGGAATTCGAGGAAGTCGTTGTCGTGGAGCTGTCGGCTGAAGAACGCATAGCCATGGTTGCTGCCATCCAGGCCAACACCCGGATGCCGAGAGAAGTCAGGGACCGTCTCCTTGCTCAGGTCCGGGAAGGAAAAGTTCCCGCACAGACGGCGGAACGCCTGCGGGGGATGGCGGCACGCTTTCCCGGCAACCGGGGATCCGATCAGGGAAATCCGGACGGGCGGCCCGGTCGGAACGCGGATCCGACGGCTTCCGGTACCGCGAGCGATGAACCGGCCACGATCGCGATTTCCGACGAAGAGCGGCAAGCGATGGTCGCATTCGTCGAAGGAAACACGAGGATGCCGGATGACAGGAAGACCACCATCCTGAGGGCGCTTGCCGAGCCGAAAGTTCCCCGGGACCTCGTTGATCGGCTTCGATCCCGTATCGGGGGCTGAGGACCAGCCATGGCCACGACGTCACTGACAGGTTGGCGGGGCGTGATCGCGTATTTTGCCAGGCACCGAACCGCGGCAAATCTCGTGCTGTTGGCGCTGGTCGTCCTTGGCCTCGCATCGATGACCCAGATCCGTTCGCAGTTTTTCCCGGACGTGGTCATCGACAGCGTTCGCGTGTCGGTCCAGTGGGACGGGGCGGGGCCCGAGGACATGGACCAGGCCGTAGTCTCACTGCTCGAGCCGGCGCTTCTCGACATCGAGGGCGTCGAGGGAACGAGCAGTACGGCGCGGGAAGGGTCGGCGACGATCAGGCTCGACTTCGAACCGGGCTGGGACATGGGCAGGGCGGCAGACGATGTCAAGGTCGCGGTCGAAGGGGTGACCGGTTTTCCGGACGGGGTCGAGGAGCCGGCCGTCCGCCGCAACGCCTGGCGCGACAGGGTTACCGATGTCATCATTTCGGGGCCAGTATCGGGCGAACAGTTACAGCGTTTCGCCGATGAATTCGTGGCAGAACTGTTTCGGCGGGGAATAACGCGAACGACAATCCGGGGTGTCGACGAACCGGAAATCGTCGTCGATGTTCCGGAGATATCGCTGATCCGGAACGACATCACGCTCAGGGAAATCGCGGCAGCGATTTCCGAGGAAACGTCGGCGGACCCGGCCGGTGACGTGGCCGGAGGCGCGACCCGGGTTCGGACGGGGATCGAGAAACGGACCGCGGACGAGATCCGGAACGTCATACTCAGGCTGTTGCCGGACGGGTCGATGCTGATGGTTGGGGACATCGCCGAGGTCGATGATTCCGGGTCCGGGCAGGGGCGCAGTTATTTCGTCGGAAAGAACCCGGCGGTGTCGATTCGCGTCGACCGTGCCGACTTTGGTGACGCCATTCGCATGCAGGAACAGGTCGAGGACGCTGCACGTGAATTGCAATTGACCTTGCCGGACGGTGTCACGATCGAATTGATTCGAACCCGGGCTGAAGCGATTTCGGAGCGGCTCGGTGTTCTGCTGGACAACGGGCTGCTCGGCCTGGTCCTGGTCGTCTGCCTGCTGTTTCTTTTCCTGAACGCCCGCACCGCATTCTGGGTCGCGGCCGGGATTCCGGTCGCCATGCTCTCGGCCGTGGCGGTGATGTTTGCCGCCGGCCTGACGATCAACATGGTCTCGCTGTTCGCACTGATCATCTGCCTCGGTTTCGTGGTCGATGACGCCATCGTCGTTGGCGAACACGCGGATTTCCGTCACCGGCACTTGGGCGAAACTCCGGCGACCGCGGCTGAAAATGCGGCAATCCGCATGGCTCCCCTGGTGTTTTCCGCGACCGTCACGACGATCATCGCCTTTTTCGGCCTGACGGCGATTGGCGGGCGTTTCGGCAACCTGATCGTCGACCTTCCGTTCACGGTGATTGCGGTACTTGCCGCATCGCTGGTGGAGTGTTTTTTCATTCTTCCCAGGCACATGAGCCATGCGCTGGTCAGCGTTTCCAGGCGGCACTGGTACGACTGGCCGAATATCCTGTTCAACCGGGTATTCGTCTGGTTCCGGAGTACGGTTTTCCGGCGGTTCATGATCTGGGTGCTCTTCCTGCGATACCCTGTCCTGGCCGGCTGCATCTTCCTGCTTGCGTCGCAGGCGGCACTGCTGGTCAGGGGGGATGTTGTCTTCAGGTTCTTCAATGCTCCCGAAACCGGGTCGGTTTCAGGGAATTTCGCCATGCTGCCCGGCGCGACCAGGGAGGATACCCGTGCCGTGGTCGAGGAATTGCAGCGCGCCGTCAGCGTGACCGCCCGGGATTTCGAGAACCGGTACGGCACCAACCCGGTGACATTCTCACTTGCAGAGATTGGGGGCACGACGGGCAGGGGTCTCGCCGGCGCTGATACCAAGGACCAGGACCAACTGGGGTCAATAGCCGTCGAGCTGATCGACGCCGATTCCAGGCCCTATACTTCGTTTGCCTTCGTGTCCGCCCTGCAGGAAGAGGTCAGGTGGCATCCACTGCTGGAGACTCTCAGCTTCCGGGGCTGGCGGTCCGGACCTGGCGGTGACGCGCTGTCCGTGGACCTCAGGGGCGGCGACTCGGAGACCTTGAAGGCGGCTTCCGAGGCCGTGCAGCAAGCACTTCTCACCTTTCCCGCGGTATCGGGGCTGGAGGACAATCTTGCCTATGACAAGGAAGAACTCATCCTCGACCTGACCCCGCAAGGTCGTGCCCTCGGCTTCACGATCGACTCGATAGGCGCAGAATTGCGGAGCCGGTTGAACGGAATCATGGCAGCCCGGTTTCCCGTAGGGTCCCGAACCACGGAAGTCATCGTGCGGTTGCCCGAATCCGAACTGACCGCGGATTTCCTGGATCGCACCCGTCTTCGGACGATGACAGGAGCTCATGTTCCCCTGTCGGACATCGTGTCCGTTTCGACGCGCCTCGGGTTCTCTGCGGTGCGCCGGGAGGACGGTCACCGGGTTGTCACCGTAACCGGAGACATTTCGGAGGATGATCCCGCGCACGCGGAGGAGATCCGAATCGAGCTTGAAGACCGAATTCTTCCCGTGGTCGCAAGCGAATACGGGATTACCTACGCTCTGTCGGGACTGGCCGAACAGGAATCCCGATTCCTGGGCGAAGCGTCCTACGGATACGCACTCTGTCTCCTGGGGATCTACCTGACGCTTGTCTGGATATTCGCAAGCTGGATTCGGCCACTTCTCGTTCTGGCGATCATTCCCTTCGGTCTCGTCGGGGCCATCTTTGGCCATCACCATTGGGAGGTGCCGTTTTCCATATTCTCGATTGTCGGGCTGATCGGATTGTCCGGAATTATCATCAATGACTCGATTGTCCTGATTTCCACTGTCGACGACTACAGCCGGTCACGGGCGTTGTTCCCCGCAATTGTCGATGCTGCGTGCGACAGGTTTCGCCCGATACTTCTGACGACCCTGACGACGGTTCTCGGGCTTCTTCCACTCCTGTTCGAGTCCTCGCGGCAGGCCCTGTTCCTCAAACCGACAGTGATCACGCTGAGTTATGGCCTTGGGTTCGGCATGGTCATCCTGCTGTTCCTGGTTCCTGCGCTCCTGGCCGTACAGAAGGACATTGCGGGGTTCATAATGGCTTTCAGGCGCGGACTGGGTGACAGGCGGATCGGAATGGCTGGCAGGTTCGTGCTTGTCGCGGCCACCGCCCTTTCCGTGGCCGTTGTTGTCGGAACGACCGGCTACCTGGCGGCAACCAATGAACTCCACCCATGGTTGCAGCTGTATTCGCCGGTCGACCTGCCGGACCGAATGACGGCGCTCCTGGCGATGTTCAGCGGAATCGCCGCAGTCCTTGTCGTGTCGCTACTGGCAGCGGTGGCAATCTTTGGGCTGAAGCCGCGGCGCAATTGACCACACCGATGTCGTGGCGTCACCTGTCGGATGGTTCGGCACAACCGGAAAACTCCACCGCGCGGTCGCCTCCCAGCACGGTCATGACGATTCTTGAACGATCGAGAATGAACCCGTCCATCTGGTAGGGCACGATTCCGGCGTTGGCGACAATCCGGGAGCCGGAGACCACGGTCTCGCCGGGTTCGATCCAGGCGGCCTGTCCATCGCCAAGTTCGAATATCGCCTCGACCGTGTCACCGAGGTTGACGCCGACGCCGATGTGCGAGGTGACAACGAAGCTCCGATCGACTTTTCTGATGTGGCATCCCAGGTGCCGAAATCCCGCCCGATGCGGTGCGATCGCGGTTTTCCCGAGCGCCTCCTCGATCGCTCGCCTGTGACTGGTTCGGAGATCGCTGAGCAGGTTCGTGACTCGCGACCTGACCGGTATGCAGATGTCCCTGCAAACGCCGAACTCGATCACGAGGTCGAGATGAATGTCGTCTCCGGACTGCGTCGGGGACAATTCGACCGGAAGGATCAGCTCGTTGTCGTATCCGACGACCCGCAGTCCGTAGGAGTCGAATACCCGGGGAGTTGGCCAATGAAACCTGAGGGCCTTGAGGTTCATCGAGTCGGCCCAGTCGAATTGAGGAGGAAAACCGAACTGGCCCGGAGAACGCCAATATGTTTTCCACTCCTTCGCCAGCTTGAACCTGATGGCCGCCATGTGGCTGCCCGACGGGTCACGCCATCCGTGAAGCAGGTCCAGGGAAACAATTCCCGGATGTCCCTGTTCCCCATCCGGATCGGATGCGCGACTGTTTGCTGTCGGAACAGACGTGGCAACAAGGACGGCTGCAATCGCAAGACCTGCCAGCCCCAGGTTGATCGATGCGTTACTCATGAGGTCGAATACTAGTATTGAAGTCCCGGGCCGAAAAGTCACGCCGGGTCAATATCGTGTCAATCGCAACACCTGGCCGCAGAATTGTCGCCGGGATTTCGAGTGAACCCGCATGAGAGAAAAGCGATGTTGGTCGTTTTGACCTTTGTCCTTCCCGGCGCGTAGGCGACCAGGCAGGCTGGGGTCTTCGGCCACCAGATGCCGTCGGATTTGCGGACCGCGGGCGACTTACCGACGAAACGGGCAAAGCCCGCGAGAGCGAATTCGTGCTCGATGCGCAATTCCGTGCCGGCCGATCACTCCAATGTGCCAGCCAATGCGGAGATCGATGGCAGCGACAATACGCCCGCGTCACCGCGCCGACAAAAATTGGCAACTTGGTCATGCCGGTTCTCTTCATGGGCCGGGGCCTCCCCGGTGTCCGACAAAAGGCTGCCAGCAGAGTCGGCACTGTCCGGTCCAGGGTGTCCGATGAGCCCGCCAGTGCAACACAGCCGTCTCAAGTCCCCGCGTTTACGCACTCGTTTGGAGCCCACGTTCAAGGTTCCAGGTCATGCCGGTGCCCGACATTCGGCCGGAGCTTTCATTCTGACCCCGCTCAAAACAAGGTAGTCATGGTCTGGGTCGGCTGTTAACTTGCCGAATGAACAGCACGTGCCGGGCATGAAACAAAAATCTGACCTGATGCCATCGCAGTTGGCTGAACACGACAAGTCGACCTTTCGCACGGGGACGAGTCGAAGTGCCCGTCTGAACTACCACTTCAAGGTCGGTTGGAGGGAGCCCACGGCGATCATCGGCGCGTTGATGGTCGTGCTTTTCGCGTACCTGGTGATTGTCCCGATTGTCACGCTCCTGCACGACGCGGTCGAAGTGCAATTCGGCGATGCGCGTCGGGCGAAGTCCGAGGTTGGCACCTGGACACTCTATTACCTGAACAGAACCCTTGCATCGCCGATTGCCCAAATCCTGTTCTGGGAACCGCTCGCGCACACGCTGTCCGTCGCGACCGGGGTCATAGTGGTTTCCCTTTCCATTGGCGTTCCGCTTGCATGGTTGCTGAGTCGTTCGGACATGTTCGGACGACGATGGTTTGCCACTGCCTTGATCGTACCATACATGCTGCCGTCCTGGACGTTTGCGCTTGCGTGGCGCACATTGTTCCGCAATCGAACCGTTGGCGGACAGCAGGGTTGGTTCGAAAACCTCGGATTCACGCCTCCAGACTGGCTGGCATACGGCCAGGTTCCAATCACGATCATCCTAGCGTTGCATTACGCGCCGTTCGTCATCTTGCTTTTCGGCAATGCCCTGAGGAACTTTGATTCCCAGTTGGAGGAAAGTGCACGTATTCTCGGTGCGAAGTCGGGG
>JAPOVX010000281.1:3839-12614 GCA_026707935.1 Paracoccaceae bacterium | reverse complement strand
CCGGGTGTCCTTCGAGATGACGGGTGAAGACATTTCTGCGAACAAACTGCAACCTGCCTACGAGTGCGGTTGGAACCACACCACGCTCCAGGCGCTGAAAGTGGACAGGAGCTGGACCTACCTCCAGGTTGCGTACCCGCATCCCTTCGACCCGGATCTTGTCCTGTCCCAGATGGAGCGCTACGGAGACGAGATCTACTGGCACCATGAAATGGCCCGGATGGACGGCAAGGTACAGATTTTCGCACTGCCGCTTGTTCGCTACCGCGGTCGCGAGGCCATGTACAGGACGATAGCCGAACTCGAAGAGCGGGATGGTTGTACCGTCTTCGATCCCCATGTCATCACGATCGAAGACGGTGGTATGAAGGAGATCGACGTCGCACAAATCGAGTTCAAGAAACGCGCCGATCCCTACGGCCTGATGAATCCCGGCAAGACGCGGGGATGGACCGCTGACATGACGAAGACTGACTGACATGACAGAAGAATTCGGGTGGACATGAGAAATATCCTGGAGATGCTGTCTGCTGCCATGTTTGCGACAACGGCTGGCGGGGCGACCCAGGCCGCGGACAGGGTCGTGATGGCGGGCAGGCAAACGGACAACCGGACAATGTTGCCGGCCGGTCGCATCGATTTCCTGAAGACGGGCGATCTTCTCCTGTCCATCGACGATTTCGCCAACGACTTTCCCGTGCCCTTGGTGACTGCCAACATTCGAGAGGACCCTCGGCGCATTCTGGCCAATCATGGAAAGAACGTTGGGTTTGCCGGGCGGAGCCAGACGCCGGCGGTCTTGTTCCCCGCGTGCGTGACGTCATGCTGCCGGTTTGCAGGATAGGGAGGAGTTGATGGGCGTCCCGCAACAGCGCAGGCGGGCGATCCGCAAGGCGATCCTGGCTGCCGCGATCCGGGAGTTTGCGAAAAACGGGCTTGCCGGCACCACGACGCAGGTGCTCGCGGAATCGGCAGGCCTCAGCAAGGCGCAACTCCACTACTACATTTCGTCCAAGGAGGAACTCTACGAGGAGGCGCTCCTGCACATCATCGGAAAGTGGAAAGACATCTTTTTCATTTCTGCAGATTCCACCGATCCCGGGCAGGTGATCCGGAGCTACATCGCCCGAAAGGTACGCCATTCGCTTGAGCATCCTGAAATGACGCGCCTCTTCGCAAGGGAAATATCGCGCGGTGCCCCGATCCTGCGCAATCACTGGGGTGCCCTGAAGGAGGACGTCGAGCGTGCCAGCGCATTGATCAACAGCTGGGTTGCGCGTGGGCTCATCCACCCGGTTGACCCCGTCCTGTTCCTGATGAACATCTGGGCGGTTACGCAGCATTACGCGGAATACGACGCACAAGCCCGTTTCCTGCTCGGCGTACCCGACGGCGAGCCGCTTGATCCCGACCTCTTTGCCGAGGAGGCCACGCGCATGTTCCTGTTGCGCTGCGGCCTCAAGCCGGATGACGGGGCGGCCACGTGAAACGGATGGAACCCGAGACGGTTGCTGCGCCGTTCGGTGCCTATTCCCAGGGCCTCTCGGGCAACTTTTCCCGCTTGGCTGCCACTTCGGGCCAACTCGGAATTCGCGCGGATGGAACGGTGCCGCGGAGCGTGACGGAACAGGCAGAGATCTGTTTCTCTGCCATACTGGAGATCCTCTCGGAAGCGGGACTTGGTCCCGAGAATGTTCTCAGAATCAACGCCTACGTCACGCACCGGAAACACATGGCCGAGTACATGAAGGTCCGGGACCGTACGTTCGCGCAGGTCGAACCGAAGCCCTGCTCGACCCTTCTGGTCGTGTCGGGCTTTACCCGGCCCGAATTCCTGGTGGAGGTTGAAGCCATCGCGGGTGCGCCCTGAACCGACCGAGATTCCCGGACGAACTCTTCCGCTGCGCGGGTGATGCATCTTGCCTGGTCAGAAGTGACCTGGCCCAGGTGAAGCGCGCATCCGCCCCACCGATTCCCGAGACTTCATCTCGGGGTGCCCTTGTCAGGCCGGAGCCGCCAGCTCGTTACTGATGCGGTTCAGGAATGCTTTGCGCTGTTTGTCGCTGCTGTGGTCCATGCCATGCAACTGCAACCAACGCACGCGGCACCGGCGGTGGAAGAGCACGCGAAATCCTCTTGAAAAGAGGTTCCGGCACGGGTCACGGATCACCCACAACCACCACCAGGGAGAGCCCGATGTCGTCACGACCGTGAATCGACGAATGTTGCTGAACAGGCCGACCACACGCTTTTGCCGGCCACGTGGAATCTCGAACGCAACCCCCGGGAGCCAGACTCGCTCAAGCCAGCCTTTCAGCATGGCTGGAGGACCGTACATCCAGGTCGGAAAGATCAGGACGAGCGACTCCGCCCATTGCAAGGCCGCCACGTGGTCTTGCAGCGCTTCGATGTTCTTCCCGGTATCGTTGACGTAACTGGACCATTCGTCCGGGGAGAGGACGGGGTCGAAACCCTCGCGGTAGAGATCGATTACCCGAACGTCATGGCCCGCCTCGGAAAGCGCGTCGCGGGCTGTTTCCAGTATCGCTGCGCCGAAACTGGTCTCGCTCGGGTGGCAGAACACGACTAGGCAGCGCATGGTCCTGGCCCCTATATTTCCGACGGCCCGTAAGCGAAGCCGGGGTTACGGCTCACATTGAAATCCGGTTCGACCAGGACCCGGGTCCGGCAGGCGAATCGAAACGCGGCGACTTCGCCGAGGAATTCATCGCAAAGACATGGCATGGCGTATCTTGGTCGTCCGTCCGGGCCGTCCGATATCAACTCCTGAGCGCGCGTTGCCGACATGGACACAACGGACGGCTGCCAGCCGCGCAGGCGGGCTCGGGGAACCATTTGCGCCGTTGCGGCGATCGACCCCCTGTCGAGGTCGCAGCGCCGGTAAAGATCCGTCTCGGTTCCGCTCTGCCCGAAGTGCTCGACCCCGAGGCTTGCCACGATATGGCCGCGCACGCCGCCAAGCCAGCTCAACGTCGCGGGATGAGCGTCGATCACCGTTATGATCCGGGTTTGGTGCGGCTGGGGGCAAGTAACCGCTCTATGTGGCTTTCTGCGAATCTCCTTCCCCGGCGGCGGGCGCGTTTCGCGGCTTGCCAGTCGGGGCTTGCCCGGACGTAAAATTGCACCATGGACGCAAATGCCGTGATGCTTAAGCCAAGGCCCACGGAGCCGGTGCAGAAGTCCGCGTCATCGCGGTCCTTGGTGCGGTTGGGATAGGACCGAGCGCCGCCGAATCCCCCGAAGTTCAGAAGGTTGTCCCTTGTCCGTTTGCCGGGAAGATACTGGATGGCATGAAAGACCGGACTTGCATGGGGTTTCACGGCAACGCGGTCTTGCGGCCGGAGCACGCGGAAATACAGAGCCGTCATCGGGGAGACCATCGAAGCGCTGGATGCCTGGTGGCCGTCGGCCTTCAAACCGTTGCTGTCCTGGCGGAGCAAGTTGGCGTGGTGACTCATCCAGATGCCAATCCAGGCACCATTCGTTCCAGCGCCCCGAGGACGGCCAATTCTCCAGAGAACATTTCCCGATTACCTTGAGGCGGTTCGTAACAGATTCGTAGCATCCGGTCAAACCAAGCGGATTGACTTTTCACGATATCCCTGATACCTGTTCCGTGTGGAAAATACGCTTACTCGCATGCCCACTAGACGTGCCGGGTCACCTGGGACCTGTCTGCCCCGTGCCTGGCGTCTCCCAATCACTGGAGAATTCCAATGCTGAACAAACGAACTCGCTTGACGAGTCCCATTTCACTTGCCTTGGCAGCCCTCATGGCGGCACCAGTCATGGCGCAAGAGCGCGTCGTTCACTTGATGTCGGATGAAATCGCGCCTGAAAGCCAGGCCTTCTACCGGGCCGCGGCTGAAGACTTCACGGCCGCCAATCCCGGTGTCAGGATCGAACTCGATTTTCAGGGCAACATGGACGAGGCGCTTGCCGTGCGTGTCGCTGCCGGCGAGCCGCCGGAAATTGCATCCATGCAACTCGAACGCCTGCTCACCTATGCCGACCTCGGACTGCTCGAACCCGCAGCCTGGTGGTTCGAAAAGTACGGTGATGATGTCGTGCCCCTGGCGTCCATTCCCTACAAGGGCGTGCACTGGGACATCCCCTACGCCCTGACCTCGGAAATGTGGTGGTATCGAAAGGATGTCCTCGACGAGGCGGGCATTGCGCCGCCGCAGACATGGGCAGATTTCCTGTCGGCCGCGGAACAGCTCAACGATCCCGACAACAACTTCTACGGCATCGCGATCGCCGCGGGTCCAGGCGAGTGGACGGCTTGGCATTACGAGGTCCTGCTCTGGCAGAATGGCGGTTTCGTGTTCGATACGGAGTTGCAGCCGATCGTCGACAGCCCCGAATCCATCGAGGCGCTCAATTTCCTGAAGCAACTGCACCAGTACTCACCACCCGAAAGCGCGACATGGGAGTGGTGGGACAGCATCGATGCCTTCACGGCCGAACTGGTCGCGATTTCGATGTACGGCGGCCGTCTGCTGGTGCACACTGCCAGGGACAATCCTCCGCTCACCGAGCACACCCGGGTCTTGCACCAGCCCATGGGGAAGATGCGCGCCGGACCGCTTAGCCGGAAATCGCACGCGATCATGTCGAACGCGCCGAACAAGGACCTCGGAAAGGAGTTTCTCGACTTCATGATGCAGCCCGAGTACCTGCTGCCGTTCCTGCGGACGGTCCCGGTCCATCTCACGCCTCCGCTGGTGTCGTACCGCGACAGCCCGCTTTACATGGACGACCCGCTGATCCAGTCACATCCCGAGGACATGGCAATCGTCTATGACGCGGTGTCCTACGGGCGCTCGCTGGGTTGGGAATCTCCGGATCACCCGCCAAACTACTATGCCGGTGCCCTGAATGCGTCGAACATCCTTCCGCAGATGATCCAGATGGTGTTGCTGCAGGACGTTTCTGCCGAAGATGCCGCCGCCTGGGGTAAGGAAAAGATCCTCGAACTGCAGGCTGACTTCGACGCTCAGAAAGCCGCCACTCAGTAGGTTTCAGGGATTCAGTGCGGGGAAACCGGGTTCGGCACCCGGACCCCGCGCGTCCCTTTCGCGATGATCCCGCTGGAATAAGGTTACCCTCGCGGACGTTCGGCCTCGTTTCGATTGTGCTTCGCGACAACCTTCGGTTGGCAGCTGCGCGGTGCGCATCAGGGTCGATCTTCTTCGGTCGGAGCAGCGGTAGTCTCGTACCGGCTCCTTCTTCGGCGTCCTGGAGAGAAGGCGTAGAGGGTGCGCGTGGACCGCCCTGCCGGGACGCCTCCGGGCCAACCTGATGCAATCCCGGTCGGTCCCGCGCGTCCGGGCACGTGTCGAGAGTGGTCTGGACGGTGCCCTTCCGGGTAAGGTGACGTCCGCCATTGACGGAGAAGGAATTGGGTCCCCGTTTCCGGCAGCGCTTCATGTCCCGCCCGGTTGACACGGCGTCGCGTTCATCCACGTTGCAGTCCGGCCGAGGGGACATTGCGCCTGCCCGTGCCGGCCCCGGTCTCCGGGTCTCCCGTTTCGACGGGTGCCGCGCCTGGATGCGTCAGGTCCGGGCAATTGGCGTTTCGTCCACCGAACGATCCACCGGGGTTTTGTCAGGCCCGGAAAACTCGCATAGCATGTCCTCGAACGATGATTCGCTCGAGAACCCCGTGTCACCGGAACCTGTACGGTCTGCGCCAAGTACCGGACGGAACCTGCGCAGCATCGAGGCCGGACGCCCGGTACGCGTCGTCAACATGCTTGCGAGGCGCGTGGCATCCTCGATGCTGCGTCATCGTACACGCCATGACCGGGTCCTGCCAAACGGGTGCAAATCTCGCGTTGGGATCGATGACGATCACGTCTCGCGGATGGTCTACCGGACGTGCCGTGAGAGTGTTTCCGGACGTGGCGATTGTGCGCGACCTGCTTGCAGCGACACTTTGCCGGATGCGAAGTTGAGCCGAAGAAAACCGGGAAAAGGAATGTCGCCACGGGTCAATCGGTCTCGCACGGTCACTTGGATCGCGAAGGCGGTCGTTTGCGGGTTGACGGCTTCCGGAGGAAACAGGAACCTGGGAATGTCTCAATTGCCGGTAGCCGCCACGTCGAGACCGTCAGCCTGAGGTTTGGCAGATTGGCTTACCCGTCGGAAAATTCGGCACGCCGACCCCAGCGCAGTCCACGCCTGAGGTTCCGCGACGAACGCATCTTCTACTACGCGGCGCTCGGGCCGACCTCCATCGTGATTGCGCTCGTCGTTGCCTTGCCGATCATCTACACGGTTGTCCTCGGATTCTTCGTTCAGAACACCCTGACGCGGAACTGGCGATTCACCGGTCTCGCGAACTACGCCGACATTTTGACCGACTCCGATTTCTGGTTCGCATTCTGGAACGGTGTCGTCTTCACGGTCGGCTCGACCGTGGTGGCCACCGTGTTTGGTCTCGCCATCGCCATCCTGCTTGACTGCAACTTCCGGGGACGCGGTCCGCTCCGGGCGCTCGTGATCTTTCCCTATATCGTTCCGTCCATCGTCGTTGCCTTCATCTGGAAGTTCATTTTCTCCGGCCGCGGCATCCTGAACGATTTTCTCAGCTTTGTCGGTGCACAAACCATCTCGGTGCCTTGGCTCGGGGATCAACGATTCGCAATGATGGCGGTTATCCTGATTTCTGCATGGACGTGGTTCCCCTTCGCCGCGATCACCCTCCTGGCTGCAATCCAGAACGTGCCCGACAACATATACGAGGCGGCTGCGTTGGATGGGGCAGGGCCGGTGAGGCGTTTCGCCTTCCTGACCCTGCCGCTTCTGGCGCCGGCACTCATGGTCGTGGTGCTGATCCGTGCAATCTGGGCCTTTCGAAACTACGACATGATCTGGCTGCTGACGGAGGGCGGCCCCATCGGAGCCACCGAAGTGCTGCCAATCATGGCCTACAAGGAGGCATTCGGATTGTTCCGAATGGGACATGCCTCGGCGGTGGCCGTATCCCTTATGGTGTTTGTGACACTGCTGGCGGCGGTTCACTTCCGCGTCGGCGCACGGTTGCGCAAGGCTTACGACACGACATGACCCCCGTACCCGGTTCAGTTCAGCCGCACGCCGCACGCCGCAACAGGCGCAGGACACCCCTGCTCAAGTCCGTCACGATCTACGGGGGGATCGTCTCCCTCCTGTTCCTCGTCCTGTTTCCATTCTACTGGATGGTCACTGCCTCGATAAAGAACTTCCGGGAGATTTCGATCGAGCGGACCCTGATCCCGCGAGAAATCACTCTCAAGAACTACGCCGACCTGTTCGAACAGACCAGTATTCTCTGGCATCTCTTCAACACCGCATGGATCTCCTGTTTCGTGACCGTCGTCACCGTCATACTTGCATCCATGAGCGCCTACGTGTTGACGAGGTTCGTGACGCCAGCCGCGGAATGGATTGCGCGCATCAGCCTGTACGCCTACATGGTCCCGTCGATCGTCCTGATTATCCCGTTCTACATCGGGTTGCGGATGGCGGGGCTGGTCAACACCCATGCCGGTCTCATTCTCAGCTACCTCAGCTTCACACTGCCGCTGGGCATCTGGATGATGCGCGCCTGTTTCCAGACGATTCCGAAAACCATGGAAGAGGCTGCCGTTGTCGACGGGGCAAACCGTTTCCAGGCATTCTTCCTGATTGCCATGCCCCAGGCCCTGCCGGGAGTCGTGTCGACTTCGATCTTTGTCTTTATCCTTTGTTGGGGCGAGTATCTCTATCCGGCCGTACTGATCAACGGCGACAGGCTGAGGACGATTACCATCACGCTCGACGCACTGACGGGAGGTGGCCAGAACATCAAGTTCGGCCTGCTCATGGCAGCCAGCACGGTGGCCACGATCCCGATCCTTCTGATCTTCCTGTTGCTGCAAAAACACCTGGTACGCGGTTTCGCGGCCGGGGGCTTCGAATGAAATCCCGAGGTTGAATGAAAGGAGTACGCACATGCGCGCATCGGAACTCGACGAGTGGCTGGCCCGCGAGGCGCCGCCGCATACCCCCGAGGACGAAGTGGACGGCATCATGGCAGGTGACCCGGATACGGAGGTCTCCGGCATTGCCGTGACATGGTTGCCAAACATCGATGTCCTGGAGCGTGCCGCGGACCGCGGGCTGAATTTCGTGCTCGCTCACGAACCGGTCTTCTACCACCATCCCTATTTCTATCCCTACGGAGACGAGTGGCACACGCCTGCGAAGGACCTGCCCGAAAAGAAGGCGACTCCTCCGGGGCGGCGAAAACAATGCCTGATCGACGAAAACAACCTCGTCGTCCACCGTTTTCACGACGGGTGGGACCAGTTCCCGGAGTTCGGGATGGGCTATGCGCTTGCCCGGACCCTCGGCTGGAGTGATGTTCAGGTGTCGCCTGACTACATCTATGCGCCCCCGGCGTCGTCACTCAAGGACATCGCAGCTCACATCGCGGCGCGGCTCGGAAAGTCCGGCATCCGCTACTGTGGCGACCCCGAACGCGATGTCCGCAAGATTTCGCTGGATTGGGGAAGCCCGGGAGCCATCGACATCGTGACACGCGCGGTCAGACACGGTTGCGACGCAGCCCTGACCGGCGAGGTGGTGGAATGGCGAGACCTGGAGTTCGCACGCGACAGCGGAATTGCGATGATCACCGGCGGGCATTGCGCCACCGAAACACCTGGCATGCAGGCCTGTTGCGAGTGGTTGAAGTCACGCTTTCCCGACATGCGGGTCGAGTAT
>JAPOVX010000281.1:0-3829 GCA_026707935.1 Paracoccaceae bacterium | reverse complement strand
TATCGATACCGTTGATCCGGACAATTTCGTATGAACGACACGGGCGCATACGCAACACATGTTTGGCCGGCCCCGGTCGCGGTGGTCTAGGTGCGCCGGGACTTCGCCTTCTACCTGGACTGGCTTCCGAATGCCCAGTTTGCCGGAATTTGCTGGGCGCTCGACCGTGGGCTGTACCGTGATGCCGGCCTCGACGTTCAGGTCGTCCCCTGGGTTGAAGACGGGCGCAGCATTGTGGAGAAGGTGGTTGCGGGCGGTCTGTGCGCCGGTTCAGCAGAAGACAACCTCGTTGTCGCGGCAAGAGCCCGTGGGTGCGCACGGGTCAGTGCCATGGCCGCGATGTTCCGGCAAACTCCGTTGGTCGTCATGAGTCGCCCGGAATCGGGAATTCGCTCAATCGCCGATCTGCGCGGCAAGCGTGTCGCCATGCATTGTGACGGAATCCGCATACTGGAAGGGTTGCTGGACCTTCACGGCATCCGGCGCAGCGAACTTGACCTTGTCGAGGTAACGCATGATCTCGATAATCTGCCCTCGCGACGGTTCGATGCCGTGCAGGGCTATGCGGTTGCCGAACCAATTGAACTGGCTGCCCGTGGCCTGACCGTCTCGACCTTCACACTGTGGCATCGGAAACTGCACCCCTACGCGCAAGTGATCTTCGCGCACGAAGCGATGCTTGCCGAACACCGCCAGCACTACGAACGGTTCCTCCATGCATCGTTTGCGGGCTGGCGTGCCTGCCTGGAGGACTTTGATCAGGCGGTCGCGTCCATTCGCCGCGTTGGCGCACCAATGGTGGATCCGGAACAAGAGATCGTGTCCCTCCGCCTCGTACACCAACTTGTCACGGGTGGAGACGCGGCGGATGCCATCGGATGCATAGACCCGGAACGTTGGGCCGGAAATCTGAGCGCCTATCGGAATCTTGGAATCGTTCCACCCGGCACGTCGCTCACGTGCGCGTTTGACGATTCGTTCTGGCCATGTGGATCCGACGGGGCGGGGAGAAGCAGGCAGGCACGGCCTGCGGTCTCGGATGTGACATCAGCCCCGGATTCCGGGTAGACGCGCGAGGCACCGATGGCAAATGTCGTGTTCAGTTCGGTCGGCAAGGACTTCGGGAGCGAAGCCGTGCTTCGCGACGTCGATTTCGAAGTTCCCAGCGGGGAATTTGTCGCGCTGATCGGGCCATCCGGTTGTGGCAAGTCCACCTTGCTGCGCATGATCGCCGGGTTGGAGCACATCGACTACGGCGAGATCTACATTGACGGCAGGGCAATGAATGACCTTGCTCCCAAGGACCGCAACGTGGCGATGGTGTTCCAGAACTACGCGCTGTACCCGCACATGACGGTGGCGGAAAACATGCTTTTCTCATTGAGGATGGCGCGAATCACCCGTGCGGAAAGCAACGAACGAATGTGGGAAGCTGCACGAATCCTCGCCATTGAAGATCTGCTGGACCGTTACCCGCGGCACCTGTCGGGCGGTCAGCGACAGAGAGTTGCGATGGGCCGGGCGATTGTGCGCGACCCGAAGGTTTTTCTTTTTGACGAACCCCTGTCCAATCTGGACGCCAAACTCCGTGTCCAGATGCGCGCGGAGATCAAGCGACTGCATCAACGCCTGGGGACGACCATGATCTTCGTTACCCACGACCAGGTCGAGGCGATGACGATGGCCGAGCAGGTCATCATTCTGCGAAAAGGCAGGGTCGAGCAAACCGGTACTCCGCTCGAACTCTACGACAGGCCGGCGAATGTCTTCGTGGCAGGATTCATCGGTTCGCCAGCCATGAACCTGACGTTGGGCACTTTCGAACGGGCAGGTCATGATCTTTGCTTCGTCCCGCAGGACGGCAGCCCCATCCCCATTCCGGAAGATACGCTGCCGGTCGCAGAAGGAATCGTTCCGGGCCGGCAATACTTTCTGGGGATGCGGCCAGAACATATCTCTTTGGCGGAATCCAACCCGGATCTTGGTCGCGATGGCTATGACGGAGGGATTCCGGCAGATGTGGTTCTCGTTGAGGTTACCGGTCTCGACACTCTTGTCGTTGCGTCCGCGGAGTACGGAGAGATCACGATCCTGGTTCGGGGTCGATTTGATACAGTTCCCGGGAAACGGCTCATGCTTCGCCTGGATTTGCCCCTCGCCCATGTATTTGAAGCAGAAACCGGCGCACGCGTTGTTTAGGTTTGGACTCGCGTGGTCGAATGATGCTGCCTGCCGCCGCACCAATGCTGCCGCCTGGTTTGAAACAGGGGCGGAGCCACGCTTTCTGTTTCGAAATCACCAAATAATAATTGTGAGATTGCCGTCCGCGACCTCCGGGTTTCCGGCGACGTCGTTCCGGGAACCGGAATTCCGGAATCACGGCACGAGTTGCTGACATTCGGTCTTCTCCAGATGATATTCCGCAACACACACACGAACTGTTCAGGAACCTGGCTTTGACCAGGCGGACCTTCATCGGTGCGCTTGCAGGTCATCGACCTGACTGCGGAGTGGCTTGGGATTTCGGCGAAACATGTGCGGACGCCGGGAGGTGACAGGGATACCCCCGCGAAGTGACAGGGCCGCGTGACCGGAGGTTCCACGGCCGATCACAAGTTTTCCTGGAGCACAGTTCCGAATGACGTCTTGTCGTTTCGCACGACCTCCGGAGAGATATGATGCATCGTGGCGAGAAGACCCGCATCATGTGAGTTGAGCTATTTTGTTGCCGATCGTTGCGCCTTCTCTCCCGCCGGAAGTCCGGTTTTCGCGCAAAGTCCACGACAGGGGAACCTGCGCGTGCAGCACATCCGGAGGGGTAACGATTGTGATGCAATCCCGGGCCGGCGGGGTACCGAATTCATCCTGGCAAGAACGCAATCAAGAGGGCGCAAAAGACGGACCGACGGGAAAGGATGGCAGGGCAGAGTCCAAGGCCTACGATGCGCTTATGACCGTCAATACGATCATCGCGTATGGATGAGGTCCCGAATGTCATTTGTGGAGATTCGTACGATTCGGCTGCTCAAACGGACTTCTCCGAAATCCCGCAACATGAGGCCGTCCGAAACAGGAGCATCGCAGCGGAAATTGCTACAGGGGAACCGGTATCCGAAAAGTTCCGGACACCGGACCTTGACATTCATGTGCCGGTGGAGAACGGATCATTCGGCGAGTGGCGGCAGAGGTTTCGGGATTCCACTCATCCGGTTAGAAACAGGGAGGCGGGAGTGAAGGACTCAAATTTTCTGAAGGAAAACAATGCCAGGTACCTCTGGCATCCGATGGGTCATCCGAGGGATTCGCTTGAAAACGCACCGAAGATCATCACGTCTGCTTCCGGCGTCAGAATCCGCGACATAGACGGACATGAAACGATCGATGCGGTCGGCGGCCTCTGGAACGTCAATCTGGGGTATTCATGCGAGCCGATCAAGGCCGCGATGGCGGACCAACTGTCCAGGCTTCCCTACTACTCAGGCTTCGCGGGCACCACGAACGACGCGGCGGTGGAGCTGTCCTTCGAGCTTCAGGAGTGGTTCAGGCCCGAGGGAATGGTCAGGGCGTTTTTCACCTCCGGTGGTTCGGATTCGGTTGAAACCTGCCTCCGGCTGGCCAGGCAATACCATTTCGCGCGGGGGGAGTCCGGGCGAACAAAGTTCCTCTCGCTCAAGAAGGGGTATCACGGGACACATTTCGGAGGAGCGTCCGTTAACGGAAACAACCGGTTCCGGACCGCTTACGAACCGCTGCTCGCCGGCTGCTTTCACATTGCCTCACCGTACACGTACCGGAACCCGTTCAATGAAACCGATCCCGAACGGCTGGC
>JAPOVX010000339.1 GCA_026707935.1 Paracoccaceae bacterium | reverse complement strand
ATACAGCCATCAAACGCCGAAAATAAAGGCCATCACCCCCTTACCGAACGCTTACTTTGTGCCTGTTGTTGATCAAAAAAACCAAAATGATTGAAATAAATACACATAGGTAACGACTCACCCGTTCACGATTGAGATCGGGGTTCGGTGTTTGCTTGACCATCTCTGCCGCCCGTCCTGCAAGCGCGATCTGGATGGCGACGAGTGGATTGCAACCCGTTGCAGCCATTGATTGCAGGTAGCTCGAGATTCGGCACCGGTACTCGGCATAGACGAGGGTTCTGGAGCACCCGGAGACCTTTATCTTGACTTTTGCCATCCTGAGGTCCCTTTCTCCCGAACCATTCCGTTATCGGCATGGTTCGGGTGAGCAGGTCATCGGGATTCCTGACAAGCTCGCAATACCTTTTCAAGAACCTCGCGGCGTCCGCCCCGTTAATGACGCGGTGATCGAAAAGGCCTCGCCGCCAATTCCGCCAAGGGACGAAATCGTCATTGACGCACCGCCAAACTCTTCGGGACGAACCCTGCGGGCCCTGGCGCGTTCAGGAACTCGAGCGAGAGTTCGGGAATGCTCATCTTGTCGGAATCGCGGATCACCGGCACCATCAGGCCATGAAGGGTATCAACAGCAAATGCCAAATGCAGCCGGAGGCCGGCCCGGTCGGAGAATCCAGATACTTGGATTGATCTTGTGTGAGTTTCACTATAAATGTAAAATATGTTTAAACTCATGACCCGGGCATGATCATGACCGAATTGCTGGAAA
This sequence comes from Paracoccaceae bacterium, assembly GCA_026707935.1. GTDB lineage: Bacteria > Pseudomonadota > Alphaproteobacteria > Rhodobacterales > Rhodobacteraceae > JAPPHA01. Next base: position 11,950 of record JAPOVX010000339.1, on the reverse strand, counting down.
CCGCTCCCGTGGTCGAGCTGACACCAGACGAAGTCGAAAAGATCTCCGCTCGACTGCGAGAGAAAATCAAGTCACGAGACAGTCTGCGGGGCAAGCAGCGACAATGGCGAAGATGGATTCTGATCGGTGCCGCTTCCAAGCGGGAGGCAGCGGTCATGCGCGCGACTGCAACCATGGCAGGGCGCATCGTGGGGCAGCGCCGAATGGAATTGACTGAACGCAACATCGAGGCGCTTGTCGACCTGTATCTCCAAGGCGAGGAACGAGCCGACGTTGATCGGGAGATCGAACTGGACAATGCCAGGTTGCGCGCGGAGTACCTGAGCGAGGTGCCGACATTCACGGCAGCCAATATCCACAAGCTCATGCACGGCTCGCTGTTGAACAACCCAAGCGAACCTGCCTCCAGGTGGAGACGTGAGAAGAGGGTTTTTGCGGTGCGCAAGGGCCGCGCTCAGTTGTATCCGTGCTTCCAGTTCGCTGACGGCCAGCCGTTGCCCGTCATCAAGCAAGTGCTGAAGCGCGTGCCCGCCGCCATGACGCCGTGGCAGATTGCATTCTGGTTCCGGTCAGGCAATGGCTGGCTCGACGGAAGATCGCCCGAGGAAGCGCTTGGCGACGAGGACCGTGTCCTGAATGCAGCCGAACGCTTGTGCGATTCGGTCGTCGGCTGACGATGGCGATCCCTGGTCCGCCGTCGCCGCTCACGAACCCTCAAATTCATGTCCTGCCCGGAGGTAGTGATCTCCATCGCGTCCATCGCACGACCTTCAGAGCGGCGGAGTTCAACCCGGGCAGGGGTGGGCAGACGCGCTTCGCCCCGTTTGCCGACGCCAGCGGATCGCCTGTACCCTCCCTCTACGCGAGCGCCACGCTACCTGCGGCAATTCATGAGACGATATTCCACGACGTTCCTGCACACGCCAGGACAAAGACGGTGCGTCACGACGAGGTGTTCATTCGGACGCATTCGGTGCTTCACACGAACCGCGACGTGCGGCTCGTCGAGCTGCGCAACGTAACCTTGGGCGCCTGGGGCATTTCACGGAAAGAACTGATCACGTCGAGTCCGGCTCTTTACGGTCAGACCGTCCTTTGGGCCAAAGCCATCCATCGTGACATTCCGGACGCCGACGGTCTCGTCTGGACTTCCAACCAGTGCGATCCCGACGACGTTTGCCTTTTCTTCGGCGATCGTGTTGTCGAGAACGATTTCACTGCAGTTCGCTCGCGCGACGGCGCGACCGACAAGTCATATTTGGACGACGTCATGGTCGAGGGTCGGCTGCGGGGCATCACTCTCACGATTTGAATTGCCAACTAGCGGATCGTCCATGTCGGCCGCTTCCGGCCACCTCAAGCCCGAAGCTGCAAACCGCTCCAGGGTCTGGTCAAGAACCTGAACGAGGTGTTTGTGATTTTCCGCCAGTGGGCCAACTTCCTTGGAGAGCGCCGGGAAAAACTCCGCAATTGAAATAAATGGGAATTGAGGACACCCATGGATAGCAATGACCGCCTTTCCGTCGACCCTGTGGCAGCACCGCGCCCCGGAGAGGTGATTGCCGAGTACCTTGACCATTACGGATGGTCGCAACGCGATCTCGCGCGCTGCATTGGCTTGGCCCCAAAGACCATTGGTGTATTTTTCAACGGGAAGGCATCCGTCACCGCCAGTACGGCCTTGAGCTTGGAACGTGTTTTTCGGCGTACAGCGCATTTGTGGCTAAATTTGCAGAGACAATTCGACGAAGCTGAAGCCAGGCGCCAGGAACATACGCAATCCATTGAATGGGAAGATTGGTCACGCACTTTCCCCTTGGCGGAAATGGAGAAGTCTGGTTTCTCTCTGCAGCGGGCGAAATCGGACGTCGACATGCTGCTCAGTTTCCTGGGAGTTTCTTCCCCTGAAAGTTGGGAGGAAGTGTGGAAGAACCATGATGTCGCTTACAGACAGACTCGACAATTTTCCACGAGTATCGCGTCAATCTCGGCATGGGTTCGGGAAACAGAACTCGTGGCTGCCGATATTGTGACGGAAGATTTCAAAAAGGAACTCCTTCGTTCCCTTTTCGGAGAGTTCCGGGGTGTTCGGTGCGAGCCTTCGAAAGAAGCGGCTGTCCGTGCGCAGTGCATCGGCCAGGGAGTGGGCGTCACGGCTGTCGTCCTTGGTATCGGCGGGAGAATGGCGGTCCCGGAAGCGGTCGAGTTGTTTCGGATTGAGCGAATGGACGGCGAAGCCGCGCTCCATCATCGCCTCGACCACGGGTCCGTGCGGAACCTTGATGGCCACGCCAATGGTGTCAGCCTTGGCACCGGTCCGGGCCAGGATTCAGTTGGCCAGCGCACTCAGGCCGGTGCCGCCACGCTTGAATCTCCGGTTGCCCAGAAGCGTGCCGTTGATGTCGACAATGGCTGCCTTGTGATCGCAGGACCCCCAGTCGATGCCGACGAGGAATTTGATTTCTGACATGTGTTCTGCTCCATGTATGAACTGCGCTCCCTTTTCTGTCGGACCACCACGATGCGAACCGTTTCCTGTACTGGCGCTCGAGGCGCGAACTTCCCGCCGGGTCTCCATCGCGGCCAACGATCGGAGCACGAGTCCACAGGAGGTGCTCACCACACAGGAGTTGTTAGGTTGCTCCCGATCGATTGGCACGATTCGTCCTTGCGGACGAAACCCTGAAATAGAAAGGGTGTCGGGGATTTTTCTGCCCCGGTTTCCCCTCCGCGCTCCGCGCTCCGGGGAAACCGGGGCAGCTGAGGGGCGGCGTCCATCATGATCGGTGAAAAAGGTGCCGCACTCGTTTTAGAGGATATCCATGGTTAGTCCGGCAATCCCGTCATTGGGACTGGCACTTCTGGGAAGCGGCCGAATGTCGCATGTGTACGGGCCGAAAATCAATGCTCACCCCGGCCTCCGCCTGGAGTTCGTCTTCAACCCCAACCACGCGTCGGCCGAACGGGCGGCGGCAAGCTACGGAGGACGGGCGTCGAGCGATCTAGACGAGGTGCTCGGCGCATCTTCGGTGGACGCCGTCGTGATCGCGACACCTACCGATACGCATGTCGACTACATCGTCGCGGCCGCGATGGCGGGAAAGCCGGTCTATTGCGAAAAGCCGCTAGATCAGGATCTGGACCGTGTCGACGGGTGTCTCGCCATACTCAAGGCGCATCCCGTTCCATTCATGCTCGGCTTCAACCGGCGATTTGACCCCGACAACAACGCCGTGCAACGGGCAGTTGCGAATGGAGAGGTCGGGGACGTCAATTTCCTCATGAGCACGAGCAGGGAGCCTTCCCCTCCTCCGCTCGATTATATTCGTGCTTCGGGGGGCTATTTTATCGATTCGCAGATTCACGACATCGACCTGCTTTGCTGGATCGCCGGCGAACGCCCGGACAAGGTCTTTTCGGCAGGCAGCTGCATGTTTGACGAAAGGATCGGTGCCGAGGGTGATGTCGATCTGGCGATGACGACGATGATGATGCCGTCCGGTGCGCTTGCACACATCAACAATTCCCGCGCCTGTACCTATGGATTTGACCAACGGCTGGAGGTGTTCGGAACCGGGGGCATGGTTCAGACGTCGAACCAACGCAACGACCCGCTGATTCGCTGGTCGAAGGAAACAACGGAAGCCAGAGCAAAACTCAAACACCTTTTTCTGGAACGTTACGACACCTCGATTTTCCACGCCCTTGACGAATTCCACCAGGCCGTGACTCAGGGACGGCCGCCAAGTGCAACGGAACACGACGGCAGGGACGCACTGGCCATCGCGATTGCATGTGATCGGTCTCGGCGTGAGGGTGTTGCTGTCGCTCCGGCCTATTGACGATGCCGGTCGGCATGGGCATCTCGCACACATGACCCGGGCACCTTTGCCCCCTTTCTGAACGGACCGCCCGGGGTTTGCGCCTGACCGGCTTCGACCGGTCCAATGGCCGGGCTGAGTAGCCCTTGTTCCAGCGATGGCACACCGCACCCCGCAACATGTCGCCCGTTGGTTCACGCTCAAGGGTCAAACCGGCCGCCTGCGCAACGTCACGTTGCTGAAACCGGGCAGATACATCTGAAGCAGACCGACGCTGCTGTTCTGCATGCCCAGCAGTTCAACCACGTTTTCTTCCGAAAATCGCTCCAGGCGGAGTAATGGTTTCGGGCTCGCTCGCGTCAGCCATTGCCATCGCCGAAGGCCTTTTCGCAAATGGCCTCGATTTGTTCCACTTCTTCATCGGTCAGAGCCGCAAACTCCCGTTCGCGGCACCCTTTCGGCAGTTTGCCGTCGTTCTGCCGGATAAACATGATCATGTCCTGCGCCAACCGGTCGGGCATCTCCACCGTCTCCATGATGCGCCTTTGCGCTTCGTCGAGGCGGCGCAAGTAATCGATCTCGTTCGGCAGGTCGTGTTCGACCGTGCGGGCAACACAGGCATACAGAAACTCGGCTTCAGCCGTACAATCGAAATACCGGTACAGATCGGCTGTATCATTGAGGACCTCGACATTCCGGTGCGCCGTCGGCCGCCAGTCGATGAAAGGCATCAGCGGTCCGGAATGGCCTTGCAGGGTGCGGCGGTATTTTTCGATCTTATCCAGCAACACGGCGGACACGGGAAAGACCAAGCCCGGCGGCGCGAATTCCCGTTCCGCCAGCACATGATGGATCAGGCAGCGGTGCAGGCGACCATTTCCATCCTGGTAGGGGTGGATATAGACAAAACCAAACGCCGTGGCGGTTGCCTGAAACACCGGATCGATCGCGCTCGCGGTCATCCGCCTGTTGGCCGCAAGCAGGCCGTCCAGCAGGGCAGGCAGATCTTCCGGCCGTGCGCCGATGAATTCCGGCACGGGATCGCCATTGTGATCGCGGTCACCGAGGAACACCCCTTCAGGGCGCAGGCCAGCCCGGACAAAGCGGCTATCCTCGATCAAGACACCGTGCAGGCGGTTGAGCTCATCGGATGTCAGTCGAGTCTTGCCGGCCAGGAGGACCGCACGTCCCCAGCGCTCGAGCCGGCTGCGCGGTGGGCGCTCGCCCTCGATCGCAAAGCTGGCGCGGTTCTCTGCCCGCAACAGAAGCCTCGCGGCCCGGAAGACCATATGTCCGCTGGTTCGGCCCACGGTTTCTGCAGCCTTGTCGGCGAGGCAGCGTTCACGAAAGTCTTCGAGAGCCCCGGTGCGGCGAATGACCGGGCAATAGCCGCCTGTGCCGAGCAGGTTGTCCCGCACGCGGTGGCGCTTCGATAACACGGCATTGCCGGTCACATAATTCTTGGGATCGAGAGCGTCGACGGCCGTCACGATTGGCGCGTCGTCGATCGGCAGCCGCCGGCCAGTCATGCTCTCATAGAAAAACCAGACGCGGCGGGTGACCGCCCCTGTCGGCGCATCGCGTACGAAGGCCGAGATCGTCTCCGGGTCAACGGCGTCAATCACGCGCTTGAGCACGAGCGGGTCGAACCGCTCATGGCGAAGGGCAAAACCGAGATGATCCGTGACATGGCGGCCCGGCCAGTACCGCTTGTCGAACACGGTCCAGCCATCTTCTTCGCGCCGGCTGCCCTTGATGTAACCGCTGGCAACGGCGCTCCCTGCCCGTACCGGGGCCGCGATCCCGAGGCCATGAACCAGCGCGGCCCAACCGGCCAGCCTAGTCTCCTTCGGGAAACGGCGATCCTGGAACGTCTGCAGCGTGTCGAGATTCAGTTCCATCGGTCGACATACCTTCGCGACAGTTGAAAAGAGCCCAATTCTTTCAGGTCTCATCGAATTTCATTACACAAATATGCCGTCGAAAACCGTTCACAATGATCGAATTTTTATTCAAATCCACGTCATAGGTCGAAAATCGTTTGATCAGGCTCAGAAAATGTGCTGGCCCTGCTATCACCTACGATGACATGGCGCGACGCAATTGGAGGTCAATTCTGACCAACTGCTGGAGTGGCCTTCCGGAGTCGGACGTTGGTTTATTTTGACCTTGCATCCGGCATCCGGAGGCGCGGGGGCGTGTAACGGGAGTGCGGCCAGGATCAGGATGCCGCCAGGGTGCCGCCGCACTTCTGGCACGATCCATGTCGGTTTCCTGCTTGTTCGAACGGTGCCGCGACGAAAGACCGGGCGAAAGTCGAAGCCAGGAGAACGTGATCGAAACCTCGCGCTTACCCGTCGGTGGTTTTCGTGGAAACCCGTGTCAAGATTGCGGCGTGCATGGCCAGGAGGAATTCGATGCGTGGAGCAGCAGGGAAACCGGACATGTCGTCAACATGTCCCGGCCATGGAAAACAGTACCCGTCATCCTGATCCGCGTCGTGCCGAAGGCATGGGTGGCAAGGCAAGATAAAATATGGACGAATGCGTCGAAAGGAGGCGGGTGCGGGATAACGTTGCGAGATTCCGGCGTTCTGGTTCATATTGACCTCCGCGGCAATCAAGCGGCCGGAAGGATTTTCCATGCATCCGATCTACGCCCTCTGGTGCCATCCGCGGTCCATGTCTACCGCCATCGAGAGAGTCATGCGTGAACGAGGCGATCTCAGGATTGTTCACGAGCCGTTCATCTACACATACTATCTCGGCGACAGGGGGCGTTCCCTGCCGCATTTCGAACCTAACGCGGATCACCCGCAAACCTATGTGGACGTCCGCCAGTTCATTCGCGACCAGGCGACGATCGGGCCGGTATTCTTCAAGGACATGACATATTACGCGCTCGAAAACCTCCTCGCCGACCCGGAGTTCCTGTCCGACATCACCCACACCTTTCTCGTCCGGGATCCGGCCGCGGCCATATTGTCCTATGCCAGGCTCGATCCCCTGTTTCGCCGCGACGAAGCAGGTCTCGAAGCCAGTTGGACGCTCTATTGCAAGGTGCGGGACGACGGGCACGGTCCTCTCGTCCTGAGCGCCGATCACGTCCAGAGGCGGCCGGCGGAAATCATGTCGGAATACTGGAGCGCCCTCGGCCTGCCGGACACCCCGCACGCCTTGTCCTGGTCCGGGAAGATGCCCGGGTCATGGGAACACGTCGCGGGCTGGCACGAGGCGGTTCTCGCAAGCCGGCAGATCCTGCCGCCCGAACATGACCGGGACTTCCGTAGTGAACTCGAAAGCCTTGGCGGGGATTTTCTCGATTACTATCATCATCACAGGCCGTTTTACGACCGGTTGATCGCCGAGGCGCTGACATGACCAGGCGCCGGTCCGGACGTCGCCGGAGAATCGAAACGAGGACGGCCGCTTCGGCCAGGGCGGCGCCTTATCTCGTTCGCAAGATCCCGGTGACCAATCTTCTCGACCCGGAAGCGGCCGTGGTCATCGAAGACAATGCCGATCGAATCCTGGATGAAATCGGCATGGAGTTTCGGGGAGATCCCGAAACCCTGGAGATCTTCCGGACAGCGGGTGCCCGCGTCGATGGCGAACGCGTCCGGTTCGACCCCGGCTGGTGCCGCGACAGGATTCGCTCGGCGCCCAGGTCCTTTGTCCAGCACGCCCGCAACCCCGAACGCGCCATTCGCGTTGGCGGTGATGCGATGGTTTTCTGCCCGAGTTTCGGGCCACCGTTCGTCCACGATCTCGAACGCGGCCGCCGCTACGCAACGATTGAAGATTTCCGCGACCTCACCCGAATGCACCACCAGATCCGGAGTCTTCACCACTCCGGCGGCGTCGTCTGCGAACCGGTCGATCTGCCAGTCCCCGTTCGTCACCTGCACATGACGCACGCGCACCTGGCCTTGAATGACAAGCCGTTCATGGGAGCCGTCACCTCCGCGGAGCGCGCCCGCGACAGTATCGAGATGTGCCGGCTCGCGATGGGCGCGGAGTTCGTCGACCGGAACTGCGTTCTCTACTCGGTCGTCAACACCAATGCGCCGCTTGTCCTCGACCGGACGATGCTCCTCGCGCTCAAGGAGTACGCCCGTGCCGGGCAATGCACGGTCGTGTCACCGTTCGTTCTCGGCGGCGCGATGTCGCCGGTCACCGTCGCCGCAACCCTTGCGCAGGTGCTTGCGGAAGTGATGGCGTCGGTTTCCCTCATTCAACTGATACGTCCGGGTGCCCCGAGCGTGTTCGGGACGTTCTTTTCGCCGCTCTCGCTCCAGACGGGCTCCCCGACGTTCGGGTCTCCAGAGGGGATCCAGTTTCAGATGTGCGCGCGAACCCTGGCCGACCGCCTGGGCCTGCCGTTTCATTCGGTCGGCGCGCTGACCGCCTCCAAGGTCCCGGACGCCGAGGCGGGATTCGAGGGCCAGTCCCAGCTCATGGGAGCAGTCCTCGCCGGGGTCCATTTCATCATCCACGCGACCGGCTGCCTGGAAGGGTTGCTCACGATGGGCTACGAGAAGACCGTGATGGACGCCGACCGTTGCGGGGCGATGGCGAGATTCATCGAGGGCGTGGACATCTCCCCCCGCGCACAGGCGCTCGATGCCTTCCAGGAAGTCGGGCCGGGAGAGCACTTCCTGGGAAGCCGCCATACGCTCGAGAATTTCGAGCAGGCGTTCTGGCGCAGCGAGCTGTCCGACAATGGCACGTTCGAACAATGGTCGGCCGAAGGGGAGAAGTGGCACCACGCGCGCGCCCAGGAGGCCGTTCGACGCCTCCTCCGCGAATACGAGCCGCCTCCCATGGATGAGGCAATCCGGGAAAGTCTCGACGAATATGTCGCGCGACGAAGCCGGGAGATCACCCGCCCGGGTGAGAGTTGATCGAACAGGATACGAACGCAGTAAGGTTTCGACATCATGACCACGACTGACTGGAGCCTCGAGGGAACGGCGCGGCGGCGAGACCGCTACTATGCCGCGACGCAGCGGAAATTCGTGCCATTCCGGGAACCGATCGTGTTTCGCCGGGGTTCGATGCAATACCTCTGGGACAACGAGGGCAGGAAATTCATCGACCTGCTCGGAATGAACGTCTGCATTTCGGTCGGTCATTCCCATCCAAGGGTCGTGGACGCCGCGATGCAGCAGGCCCGGGACCTCATTCACTCGACCACGATGTTCTATCATCCGGTTCCCGCCCATCTCGCCGAGGAGATTTCCCTGACCCTTCCCCGGGGCGGCGGAATCGAGTGGGTGGCTCATTTCACCAGTTCCGGCGCGGAAGCGGTCGATCTCGCGCTCACCATGGCGAGGCGACATGCTGGCGTCGCCGACATCATCGCGCTCAGATCTGGATACCACGGCCCGACGCTCGGGGCGCAATCGGTGACGGGAATTTCGGGTTTTCGTCACGGGCCGGGACTCCCCGGAAACGTGGTGTTCGTTGCCGACCCCAACCAGTACCGCGGTGTTTTCGGCCCTGGCGTCAAGCCCTACCTCGACGATATCGACCGGGCAATCGATACGGCAACGACCGGCCGCGTTGCCGGGATGATCGTGGAACCGGTCCAGGGATACGGCGGGATCGTCGAAATGCCGCCGGGATACCTGTCAGGCGCTGCCGAACGGGTACGGGCAAAGGGAGGTGTTCTGATCGCTGACGAGGTCCAGGCCGGCTTTGGCCGGACCGGTGACAACATGTGGGGATTCGAGGCCGACCGGGTCATCCCCGAGATCGTTGTCATGGCCAAGGGGATGGGGAACGGTTTTCCAATCGGGGCCGTCATCGCACAGAAACATGTTGCTGAACCCATGGGTGACAAGTTCCTGTTCCACACTTACGGGGCCAACCCGACAAGCTGTGCGGCCAGCCGTGCGGTTCTCGAGGTGCTCAGGGAAGATCGTTTGCAGGAGAATGCGCGCAAGGTCGGAGAATCCCTGCTCGCGGGACTTCGGGACCTTCAGCAACGATACCAGTTCATCGGTGACGTCCGGGGGCGCGGGTTGATGCTGGCAATTGAACTCGTCCGGGACAGGAAAACCAGGGAACCCGATGCCGGTACCACGGCTGCCGTGTTCGAGGCCTGCCGTGAGTACGGTCTCATCCTTTCGAAGTCGGGGCCATACAGGTCCGTGCTGCGCATGGTGCCCCCGTTGTGCCTGTCACAGGAGGACGTCGATTCCGTCATTTCCGGGCTCGATGCCGCCTTCCGATCCATGAAATGAGATCTTGAGTGCTTCGCTCGGAGCACGTCGAAACATATTTTGGAAGTCAAAAAATTTTTGCATGACTGAAAGACAACTTCGGCGGTGTCTACACGGAGTTAATAGCCGTTCATAGACACCTAATGCCCTTTGGCGTTGGCCTAGTTGCACACGTCGTTGTCCTTCGGCCGTTTCTTGGACGCCCGAACGTAGGCTTCTGTGTCCTTTCCCGCCCCACCTGTATCCCCTACCCTTGATAAACTTGGAGACGCGATAGACATGTTGAACGATCGCCGCAGGACTGGCCTCGTCGTCCTGACACTGTCTGCCCAGCAATCGTTTGATGACCGAATCAGGTTGCTTTTGATGCAGTTCCGAGACTGCGAATTCGGAAAAGGCCCGAGAAAAAGGTTGTCTCGCCGAGATCCCGCGACGACATTGTCGGCCGAAAACCGACGGACCTTCGGTTCAATCCGCAAGCGCTCGACCAGTGCTAACGAGGTGGGGATGTCGAACACCATCTTGATGACGAAGGTCGAATCCTCGGCAACCCAGCTTTTCCACGGCCGCCCGGAATTACTCCGAACGCAATGGATGCAAGCCTTGATTTGCTCCAATTCAACGACTTGGATGAAAGTTCCATGACAGGATCCTAGGTGACCAGAATTCGCCTTCGAGACGTGGGGTTATGGTGTATTGAAAATCTCTCCGGTGCCGTGATAGAAACTCGGGCAATTGCAGTAATTTATGGTGTTGCATCCGGCACGAGCGTCCCTGCAAACGGACGGCGCTAGGGCTCCAACTTCCGGAAATGATGAAACCCTCTTGTTAACAGGGTTTGAAATGGGCTCCTGTAACTAAAGGAAAACTTCATGAATAAAATGGATGTCTTGAGTGCGATACAGGATGAGGAAGAAAGGGCAATTTCGTTGGAAGCGGGCAAATGTATCGCGAGCCTTATTGAGGAAGAGACACGGGTAGGTGAACTTCTTACGATAAATTTCAATGAGGCACATGTTCTTGTACATGACTACGCGCGCCAAAAGGTACGTGGTTTGCCTCATGGTTCATTTCTTGTGGCGACGCGTATGGGGTTAGAGAACATCGAGAGCATTGATGCGGACGCTGAGGAAACTTGTTTTGTATTGTTGAGAATTGTCAGTGACGCGCCATTGCCGAACGCTAGGGACATGGCACACTTCCGTTTTCACGCTGGGGTCAGGTCCACCGAAACCAACAAAATGTGGGATTCTCCGGGAAGCCTTGACGAATGGACCAAGAACAATCTTTCGTACGGTGGTTACAAGTGCCGTGTTTTGGGTACGTTCAGAATGAAGCGGGGTGCAAATGATCAATATGAACTGACTTTTGGTGGTGACCTAATAAATTTTTATACCGGTCAGGGCATGAAGGTATTCAAACCTACCGGAAAGTTGCTCGCAAAGATTGTAAATTATCAAAGACCGATTGGATTTGGATCGGCAAGTGATCAAGGGCGTATTCGTGTGGGCCGGGTGCGTTTCGCGTCAAGCGAAATCAGTGTGAAAGAAGATGCTGACAACGTTCCTGTCGAAATCGATCCTAGGGACTTCATTGCGCGAAGAACTTTTTATGGTGGCATGAGCCGCGGAGGCAAATCAAACGCAATGAAAATTTCAGCTCGTGCCATCTATTTGTTGAGAAAATACGATCCTTTAATGCGGGTTGGGCAGTTAATATTTGACCCGAACGGAGAATATGCAAACGAAAATATACAAGATGGTGGGTCATTGAAGAACACCTACGCTGAGGTCGGAGACGTCAACTATGAAGACGAAGTCGAGACATACGGGCTAAATGAACATCCGAATCACAGTACACGACTCACTGGATTTCGGGTAGTTTGACCGGTCGTTTCGGGATG
>JAPOVX010000321.1:74237-93480 GCA_026707935.1 Paracoccaceae bacterium | reverse complement strand
GACACGATCTTCGCCCTGGCCTCCGCAAGGGGAAAGGCCGGGATTTCCGTCGTCAGGATCTCGGGTCCGAATGCCTTTGCCGCGGCCGGCAGCCTGGGCGCAAAAAACCTGGTCCCGAGGCATGCCGCGCTGCGGCAGCTCCAGACGAGGGACGGAATTGCCCTTGACGAGGCCATCGTGATCGCATTCGAAGCTCCCGGAAGCTTCACAGGCGAAAATATCGTTGAAATACAAATACATGGAAGCATGGCGACGATAAACGCCCTGCTCGGCGATCTTGCGCTGATGGATGGATTGCGCTCGGCGGAGCCCGGAGAGTTCACGCGGCGAGCAATGGAGAATGGGCGGCTGGATCTCAGCCAGGTCGAAGGGCTGGCAGACCTCATCGACGCCGAAACGGAATATCAGCGCGTGCAGGCGCTGCATGTTCTTCAAGGGGGCCTCACCGGGTTGGTGGCCGGATGGCGACACGGCCTCGTCCGTGCCATGGCGCTCCTGGATGCAACCATCGATTTCCCGGACGAGGAAGACGCGCCGCCGGATTCTTCGGACGAGGTTGCGGCAATTCTGGATCGTCTCGAAAAGGAATTCGGGCGCGAAATCGCGGGGTCCCGTGCCGCCGAAAGATTGCGGGACGGATTTGAAGTCGCGATTGTCGGTCCGCCCAATGTGGGAAAGTCAACCTTGCTCAATGCTCTCGCCGGGCGCGAGGCGGCCTTGACCTCTTCCCGTGCAGGAACGACTCGTGACGTGATCGAGGTCCGAATGGATGTCAGTGGCATTCCGGTCACGATCCTGGATACGGCGGGATTGCGAGATTCGGGAGACGAGCTGGAGGCGCTCGGAATCGAGCGGGCCCGACGCCGCGCGGAGGAAGCGGATATGCGGATTTTCCTCACGTTCGACGGCAAACCGGCAGATCTGGGCATCTCGTGCGGGCCCGAAGACATCGTTTGCCGGGGAAAATGCGACGTCATCGACACCGGCCAGGGCTTGGCAGTATCAGGAAAATCAGGAGAAGGCCTGGACGGCCTGATTCACAGGATCGAGGCTGTCCTCTCGCCAAGAATCGGCATTTCCCGGGCAGCAATTCGCGCGCGTCACCGGAACGCGATTTCGAGGGGACTGAAATCCCTGGTGATAGCCCGGACCATGCTGTCAGACGGGCCCTTCGAGCCGGAACTTGTCCACGAACAACTGCGTGCCTGTGTCCATGCATTGAATTCACTTCTCGGAAAAGTTGATGTAGAGGAGGTCCTTGACGAAATCTTCTCCAGTTTTTGCATGGGGAAGTGAGCGGTATCAGGATCCAAATGTTTCACGTGAAACATCGAAGCGCCAACAGTCGCGGCCACCGGCTGGGCATGACTCCTGTCGATGTGATCGTTGTCGGCGGCGGTCATGCCGGCGCGGAAGCCGCCCATGCGGCCTGGCGAATGGGTGCCCGCACGATAATGGTAACGCACCGCTTTGACCGGATCGGTGAGATGTCCTGCAACCCTGCAATCGGAGGGCTTGGCAAGGGACACCTGGTTCGCGAGATTGATGCCCTCGACGGCGTCATGGGACGGGTGGCGGACAAGGCGGGGATCCAGTTCCGGCTTTTGAACCGGAGCAAGGGTCCTGCCGTTCAGGGCCCGAGAGCCCAGGCGGACCGCGCCCTGTACAGGTCGGCGATGCAGCGGGAATTCCGCGATCGCCCCGGAATGTCGGTTGTCGAGGGGGAGGTAGCCGATTTCTGCATGGCCGGCCCGGGAGTCGCAGGAGTCGTTCTGGCCGATGGCACTGAAATTCGGGCAAGATCGGTCGTCCTGACAACGGGAACCTTCCTGAGGGGCGTCATCCATATCGGCGACGAGTCGCGGCCGGGCGGACGCATCGGGGACAAACCGGCCTCTCGACTGGCGGAACGAATTGAGTCCTTTGGTTTTTTGCTCGGGCGGCTGAAAACCGGCACGCCGCCGCGGCTGGACGGCACGACGATCGACTGGAGCCGTGCCGGCAATCAGCCGGGTGACCAGGATCCGGTCATGTTCTCATTTCTGTCGGCAGCTCCGACGGCGCGGCAAGTCCCTTGCGGCGTGACGGAGACCAATGCCGGGACCCACGAGATCATCCGGGAGAACCTGGAAAGATCGGCAATGTACGGGGGCCAGATCGACGGAATTGGCCCCAGGTACTGCCCGTCGATCGAGGACAAGGTCGTTCGTTTTCCCGAACGATCATCCCACCAGGTCTTTCTTGAGCCCGAAGGTCTCGAGGATGACACAATTTATCCCAACGGTATTTCGACATCGATGCCGTTTGATGTCCAGCTTGCGTATGTCCGGACCATTCGCAGCCTGGAAAGGGCCGTCATCAAGCAGCCGGGCTACGCGATCGAATATGACTACGTTGATCCGCGGTCCCTTCGCCCGACACTCGAGGTGAAGGAGGTTCCAGGCCTGTACCTGGCCGGGCAGATCAATGGAACAACCGGGTACGAGGAGGCGGCGGCGCAAGGTCTGGTCGCCGGGTTGAATGCGGCTGTGGCGTGCGGGGATCGTGAACCCGTCGTTTTTGGCCGGGCAGATGCTTACATCGGCGTGATGATAGATGATCTTGTGACGCGTGGAGTCGCCGAACCGTACCGGATGTTCACCTCTAGGGCCGAGTACCGTCTCTCGCTCAGGGCCGACAATGCCGACCAAAGGCTGACACGGACGGGAATCGACATTGGCTGTGTCGGGGAACAGCGACGCCTGGCCTTCGAGCAAAAGATGGAACGTCTTGAGAAGTATCGCGGAATCCTCGAAAACTGCTCGATGACGCCGAATGAAGCCGGGCACGTGGGAATTGCGGTCAACCAGGACGGGATTCGCCGCAACGGAATGGAGTTCCTTTCGCGGAAAGATGTTTCTTTTGCGGGACTTGCCGAAATCTGGCCAGAACTTGCGGGGGCACCGAAAGAGATCTCGGACCAGCTTGAACGCGATGCCGTGTACGTTCACTACATAGAATCTCAGAAGCGGGAAATCGCGGCGCTGAAGCGCGATGAAGCGATTCCGATACCGCATGACTTGTGCTACCGCGGCATCAACGGCCTTTCGAACGAACTCAAGGACAAGCTGACCACGATTCGCCCGGCGAATATCGGTCAGGCCGGCCGGATCGATGGAATGACACCAGCAGCACTGATGTTGCTGTTGGCCAGGCTGCGCCGGAACAGGGATGTCTTTGACGGCCGCAAGAGAGCATGAGGCCGAACAGGGAAGCCCGGTCGCTGCTGGAATCCCGTTTCGATGTTTCACGTGAAACAATGGCGCGACTCGATCGATTTGCGCAAATCCTGGAAAGATGGAATTCGCGCCTGAACCTGGTTTCGACGGAAAGCCTGGGCCGGGTTTGGGATCGCCATATTCTTGACTCCGCCCAGGTGCTTGACCCGGTCCGTTTCCGGCAGCAACTGCGTTGGGCAGACCTGGGCAGCGGGGCCGGGTTTCCGGGAATGGTCGTTGCCATCGTGGGGCCGGGCCTGATTGCCGACCTGAGCGTGACGCTTGTCGAAAGCAATGCCAGGAAATGCGCCTTTCTGGCGAATGTTTCACGTGAAACATCGACTCCGGTCAGGATCGTCAATGCGCGGGTCGAGGAGGTCACGCAGGGGCGTGTCGACGAGGGGGACGGTGAATTCGACGTGGTTTCAGCCCGGGCGGTGGCCGAATTGCCGGATTTGCTTCGTCTGGCCTCCGGAATGCTTGCACATGACGGCATATGCCTGTTCCCGAAAGGGCGCGGGTGTGATAGGGAAATCAGTGTTGCCCGGAAGCACTGGAGGTTTTCCCTGGCCCGGTGGCCCAGCCTGACGGATCCTGACGCGCGGATTCTTGAAATCGGAGACATATTCCGTGCCACTTCGACCTGATGGCCATGCTGAAACGAAAATCATCGCAGTCGCCAACCAGAAAGGCGGTGTCGGCAAGACCACAACCGCGATCAACCTGGCTGCATCTCTGGCTCTTGCCGGAAAAACCGTTGTTCTGGTCGATCTTGATCCCCAATGCAACGCAACGACCGGACTCGGTGTCGAACCAGATGACCAGGGAACCTCGATGTACGAGGTCATCCTCAGGCAGGCCCGGCTGGAGACGGCGATCGTCGAGACAAGTGTCTCGGGGCTTGACCTGGTTCCATCATCGCCTGACCTGAGCTCCGCCGATGTGGAATTGTCCGGGCGTGACGGCCCGGCCCTGGCGTTGCGATCGGCCCTGGCAGGACTCGGGAGGCTGGATCCCCCTCCCGATTTCGTCTTTATCGATTGTCCGCCTGCACTGAACATGCTGACGGTCAATGCGCTTGCGGCCAGCGACTCTGTCCTGGTTCCCCTTCAATGCGAGTATTACGCGCTCGAAGGACTTTCCAGGCTCATTCTGACAATTCGGCAAATCAGGGAAAACCTCAACCCCGAGCTTCGGGTCCAGGGCGTTGTCCTGAGTATGCATGACCGGCGCATTCGGCTGTCCCGGCAGGTCGAAAAGGATGCGCGGGAAAACCTTGGGACGCTGGTATACGAGACGGTGATTCCCAGGAATGTGCGGTTGAGCGAAGCGCCATCATTCGGTTTGCCAGTCTCGCGATACGACGCCAAAAGTACCGGCAACATCGCCTATCAACGCCTTGCGAAGGAATTCCTCGAAGGATTCCGGATGATCAGAGCTGCCGGGTCGGGGAAACAAGGCCCGGGAACGGGGCCTTCAGGAGGATAGAATGGCAGAAACTGACAACTCCAGGACGCAGGCAAAAAGAGGCCTTGGCCGCGGACTATCGGTCTTGATGGGAAATCTCGGCGTTGACGCGGCAAGCGCGGCGGAAACGGAAAATCCGGAAAAGCGGCGTGACGATAGCGAGCGGGCGGTCGAATCCGGGGAATCCACGCCGAACCGTCCGGGTGGCAGCGGCATGTCGGTGCCTATCGAGTTGATACGGGTCAATCCGGGGCAGCCAAGGGAGGACTTCGGTGACGAAGACCTTGAGGAACTTGCCAAGTCCATCAGGCGGAATGGAATAATCCAGCCGCTCATCGTTCGCCCTGATCCGTCGGAGAAGGCAAGCTTCCAGATTGTCGCCGGTGAACGCCGCTGGCGGGCTGCCCAAAGAGCCAGGCTGCACGAGGTTCCGGTTGTGGTCAGGGAGACGAACGAGCAACACATGCTGGAGATCGCCCTGGTCGAAAACATCCAGCGAACCGATCTCAACCCGATAGAGGAAGCGAGGGGATTTCGGCAGCTGATCGACGAATTCGGACACACCCAGGCAAGCCTTGCCGAAGTTGTCGGCAAGAGCCGAAGCCACATCGCCAATTGCGTGCGGCTCCTGGCGTTGCCCGGGGACGTGCAGGCGCTGCTCCGGGAAGGACAAGTCTCCGCGGGACACGCCCGTGCACTATTGGGTTGCAATGATCCGTCAGGACTCGCGCGGCGGATCGTTGCCGAGGGGTTGAGCGTTCGACAGACAGAAGACCTGGCGGCACGGGCTTCCGGCGAGAAAAAAAGGAATCATCGCCGGCCGAAAGATTCGGACACGCGTGCGCTCGAGGCGGAACTTTCTGCGTCACTGAAGCTTCGGGTAGCCATACAGCATAAGTCGAAAGGCAAGGGCGGAGCCCTCAGGATCTCGTATCGGTCTCTCGACGAACTCGATGCATTGTGCCGAATCCTGCGAAAGCCACGTGAGGTCGACGAGACGGAAAGCAGTCAACCGTATGGAATAAATTCATAAGAAAAACAAGGTGTTAAATCCACGCCGGTGTTTGAAAGGAACCGCCGGTTCACGTTAGCGACCCGGCAGGAGCCTCAATGAGTGCATCTATTGTCTCCGCAAGGCAAGGCATGGCTTAACCAATCGCGGTGAATGCAAGCCAGGCCCCGAGCACGGCCGCGACAAGCGCGGCAAACCTGACAACATCGGAGGAGAGCCCAAGCTCCACCGGGCGAGTGCGTCGAAACGAGATCGTGGAAGCAACGGAAGAGTCAACCCGACAACGACGAAAGTTCCCCCCTATATCGTGACCGCCATCGAGTAGCCGAACGGGAACGCAGCAGGCTTGGTCTTGGAAACGCGCCCGTTTCTGACGTTTCCGAGCACATTGTTTCTCAAGGGATCTGGGTGTCCGGCGTCACCCTCCCCGGTGACGTGTGGGGCCTCTTTCTTCGACATCCGAGTATCGGCCTTGCCACGCTCGTGAAATCGTCTCGCTCCAAAGGCCGGATGCGATTCTCCTTTGCGCATGAGTATGCGCACGCACTGCTGGACCGCAGGCGCGGCATCTCGATATCCGGCACTGGCAACTCTTCCGAATTGGTCGAACAGCGTGCAAACGCCTTTGCCGCGGCTTTTCTCATGCCGGGAGATGGCGTGCAGGCGCATTTGCGCGGCCTCGGCAAAGGCCGGCCGAGCAGAAAGGACCATACAATCTTCGATACGGCTGGCGGCGGTTGTTTCGAGGCGACACAGCGTCCTCCGGCCCGGTCACAGCGTATCACCTACAAGGATTGCGCCATGATCGCGAACCATTTCGGGGTAAGCTATGGCGCCGCGATTTTCCGTCTGAAAAACCTGCAGCATATTTCCGGCCGCGAATGCGGCATCATCCTCGACCGCGAGCGATTCGGACGCATGTATCTCGAGGCACTCGGCGTTTTCAGCGACGTCGGAAAGCGTGAACGGCAACAGTACCGGGATCGGGAACTCCGCAACGAAATCGCCCATCTTGCCATCGAGGCTTGGCGTCGTGACAAGGTTTCAGGCGCCCGGATACTGGAGTTGAGCAAATCCCTCCGGATTCCCGGCGATTCCCTGCTCAACCTTGCCGAAGCCGCTCGCGGAGAATGATGCTTACCCAGAAAGGCGTTCGAAACCGGATTCATCCGATGCAACCGTACAAATTGATCCTGAGAGGATCGATCCGTCAGATCACGGATTGGGCCATTCCTCCCAATTCCCTCTTTCCGGGCGGGTCGTGGCAGATTTCGTCCGGGATCGCCTCGATCGAAAACATCCTGCCCGAAATCCTCGGGCAGCCGGGGCCGTATCGAATTCGCAGGCGTGAACTCGACCAATTCCGAATCGCCCGCATACCTTCCTGCCAGACAACCGGCGGACCGTCTCCGGCAAGACGGCTGACGACATTGACCCGCGGATGCCAAGCACGGCGCAGGGTGATGCACACCGGAGCGTTCGGTTGCCGATCATCGTGTGAGGTGCAGCGAGAGTCAGTCGACAGCGCCTGGCTCGAAAGACTCCAACAACGCGCCTGCCAGGTACAGGGAGCCGCAGATCAATATCCGGGCGCCCGGTGTCCGGGACGTGATCGCCTTGACTGCATCGGGGATTCCGTCGGCCGTGCTCGCCCGAATGCCAAGGTCTTGAGAGGCCAGTGCAATGTCGTCGGCCAGCCTGCTTGCGGTTTCGCCGGGAATGACCACGCCGGTCACCGAATCAACCAGGCCGACAAACGGTTCAAGAAACGATGCGGGGTCCTTTGAATTCATCATCCCGCAAACGAGATGAGTCGATTGGCCAGCAGGCAGATCTTCGAGCGTCCGCGCCAGGGCAAGGCCAGCCGCTGGATTATGTCCGCCGTCCAGCCATATCCTGGCTTCCGGGGCATGGATGGAAAGATCACCATCACGCACCCGTTGCATGCGGGCAGGCCATTCGTTCGAGCTCACGCCACCGATTGCCGCAGCAACCGAATTCCCGTCCAGCCTGAGAATCCGTAGAACTGCGGCGGCGCATCCGGCATTTCCGATTTGATGCCGGCCGGGGAGGCTCGGGCGGGGCAGATCAAGGAATCCGTATTCGTCCTGAAAACCGGTGTTCCCGTCATCGCTTTCCCACACGTGCCAATGGTGACCCTCGACCTTCAGGGTTGCCCCGACCGAAACTGCGACCTCCTGGATGACCTCGAGGGCTTCAGGGCTTTGTTGCGTAACGACACCGAGAGTGTTTCGCTTGAGAATGCCGGCTTTTTCCCAGGCGATCTCACGCAAGGAGTTGCCAAGGTACTGTTGATGATCGAGCGATACCGGCGTGATGACTGAAACGGCCGGAGACGCGACGACATTGGTTGCGTCCAGCCGCCCGCCGAGCCCGACTTCCAGGATCGTGTAGTCCGCCGGCGTACGCGAAAACGCCAGGAACGTGGCACAGGTGGTGATTTCGAAAACCGTAATGGGGTCATCTTTGTTGGCGTCTTCACATTCTTCGAGAAGCGCAGTGAGATCTTGCTCGGGAATCAAACTCCCCGCGACCCGGATCCGTTCGTGAAACCTGACAAGATGGGGCGAAGTATAGACATGAACCGTGTTACCAGCGGTTTCGAGACCTTTACGGATCATTGCTGCCGTTGAACCCTTGCCGTTTGTCCCGGCAATGTGGACGACAGGGGGAAGGCTCATCTCCGGGTGGCCCAGTGCCGCGAGAAGTCTGTTCATGCGTTCAAGATTCAGGTCGATGAGTTTGGGGTGCAGTCCGGTCAGTCTGTCGAGAATGACATCGCTATGTGAACCGGTCATGCAGTTTTTGCCCCGGCCGCGCGTCGCCCGGTTTCGGCCTTGTCATGAATCGGGCCGTTATCGGGGGGCGGGAGTTGCCCCTTTATGGGCGGCGACATCTTCATCAGCATTCGAACAATGGAGATGAGCTCATCGCGGATGTCTTTCCTGTGCGTTACCCGGTCGAGCATGCCCTGCTCCAGCAGGTACTCGGCGCGCTGGAATCCGTCCGGGAGTTTTTCGCGGATGGTCTGTTCAATGACGCGGGGGCCAGCAAATCCGATCAGGGCGCCGGGCTCCGCCAGGTGAATGTCACCAAGCATGGCATAGCTCGCGGTCACTCCGCCGGTCGTCGGATGGGTCAGCACGACGATAAAGGGCAGCTTCGATTCCCGCAGGATCTGAACGGCAGCAGTTGTCTTCGGCATCTGCATGAGCGAGAAGATTCCTTCCTGCATGCGCGCTCCGCCGGCTGCCGAGAAAAGTACAAGCGGCGCCATGCGTCTTGCGGCTTCCCTGCATGCGGCAAGGACAGCATTCCCGACGGCAATTCCCATGGAACCGCCCATGAAGGAAAAGTCCTGACCAGCCGCGACGATGGGAGCGTCTCCGATTTTCCCGGCCGCCAGGAGCATGGCGTCGTTTTCACCGGTTGCGTTTCGGGCCGCTTTGACCCGCTCGGCGTATTTTTTCTGGTCACGGAATCCCAACGGATCCTGGAGACAGGCCGGAACCGGGATTTCTTCGAAAACGCTGTCATCGAAAAGGGATTCGAACCTTTGCCGCGGTGCAATCGGCATATGGTGGTCGCAATTCGGACACACCTGGAGCGCCTGGGCAAGCTCGCGATGATACAGGAGCGCGCCGCAGTCGTCGCACTTGTTCCAGAGATTGGACGGGACGTCGCGACGGGTGAAAAAGGAACGGAGCTTTGGCCTGACGAAATTCGAAATCCAGTTCATTGAACCAAACCTGTGCCTCGTCGCTGACTTGCGGCCTGGTGCACTCTAGTTTGCCCGCTTCACGATGGCAATCTTGGCCCGTTTCGGCCGCCCGACCCCGGCGAACGCGCGGTGATGGCGACGACGGCGAGGAAAACGACGTAGGCGAAGCAGATGCCGACGAAGTCGACAATTGACAAAAGGCCAAACTCCGCCGCTTGCCGCGCCGGGTCGGGCAAAACGTACAGGCTTAGGCCGGAAAGGTGGTTGTCCAGTCCGAAAAGACACAGCGCAAATATGTTGTTGGCAAAATGGAGGCCGACCGCGATGCCGATACTTCCGGAACGTGCGGTAACATCACCGGCGATCAGGCCGAAGACCATGGTCGCAAGCGCAGCCAGGGGCGCGTTCCTGCCGAATGTTTCCGGGTCGAAATGCAGCGCTCCGAACACGAAGGACGGCAGAAACCACCACATCCAGCGGCTGGAAAACCGTGCCGCCAACTGCTGTTGGAGATATCCCCGGAACAGCAACTCTTCCGAGAAAGCCTGGAGCAGCACCAGAGGCAGGGCCGGAATCATCCAGAGGGCCCAGATTGAGACCTGCATGTTTCGCGAAGGTTCAAACCACAGGAGTACCACCAGCGCCCCCGGCACAAGGGCGGCAATCGCGGCGAGAACCCCGACACAGAATTGCTGGACGACAGGGCGGCCGGGGGCACAAATGAGGGTCCTTGGCGAGCGCCCGTGCAAGATCCGGGCCGCAGTGGCCATGCCGAGTGACAGGCCGCCGAAACCGAGCAGCAGCCACAACACCCAGATTGGATTGGTGAGCGAAGGAACCTGAAACGCCTCGAGAGTATCGAAGGCAGAAGGGTTGCCGGTGGCAGCCAGGACCAGGTGCAGTGTCCCGATCAGCGTGGCGGCGAAGCAGGAGGCACCAAGGATGACGCCGACAAAAAGGCGCCAAACCTCGGGTGATTGTCGCGCAGGCCCGACAAATCCAAGAAATGCAGGACTCAAGCCGGGAAGCGGGATTCGAAAAGGCATCACAAGTAGGCGAATTCGCAGTCTGTGTCCGCTTCAAACACCCCTGAAGACAAGGAGCGATTGACCTGATACCGGCTCCATCATTCGGAAACCGTGTTTTCCGGTGTTACGGAGTCTCGCCGCAAGGCCTGGCAGAGGCAATGCACGCCTCCGCCGCCGAGCGAAAACATGGACATGTCGGGATCGTGGACTTGGAATCCCAGCGCGCGCATCTTCGCGTTCAGTTTCGTGCTGCCCTTCATGGATAGCACCTGGTCGTTTCCCAATGCCACGAGGTTGACGCCAAGGTCCTTCGCTTCCGCATAACCCACATCGATGAATTCGAACTCCCTGGCTCGCAACCAGTCGACGAGCCAGGATTCGAGAGCATCCAAACAGGCTACCAACAGCTTTGGCGCCAGCGGCACCACGAGCCCGTCCATATGCACGAACTCGCGGGAAATCGGGGCCACCATGGCCTCCCAGCCTTTTTCGCGCACCCAGGCCGCGACCTGTTCTGCCCCGGCTTCCTCTGAACGTTCGCCACAGTAACCGATCAGGACCGTGCCCGGTTCCAGGATGACGAAATCGCCACCTTCAAAGTGGCCGGCAGTCGCGTATTTCCAGATCGGAATCCGGTTTTCCTGGTAGAACCGGATCGCCGTGACATAGTCCGCACGGCGGCATTTCAGCTGCATGTGGCAGATCAGCGCGCCCCAGGGGGTCATGGCGCTGGAGTCCCGGGCAAAAAAATTCCGGTGCAGCACTTCGTCCGGTGCCAGGTAATGGCAGGAAACGCCCGCGGCCTCGTAAATGCGGACCATCTCGGCGTGCTGGGCCATGGCGGTCTGCAGGTTGAAGCGGACCCCGGTCTTCGCCTGGTTCTCCAGGGTGCGGCGGGTGATCGGCCCGGCGTCCACCCAGCGGTAGAATTCCGGCCGGCCGAGGAGCACGTCGCGCAGAGGGCCATAATCGTTGTCGATCCCCCAGCCGGCCGAGGAGGGGGACGAAGTTCTTTCGTTGTGACCGCTCAATTCGACATGGACTCCTTCAGCCATCCCACATGCTCCCCGCAATCCTCGCGAACCCGGCAATCAGGTTATGACTTGCCCGGCATTTCGCGCAACAACGCCTTGACCACCTCGGTCGCATTGAACGCCGCGAGGTTCAGAAAAACCTCCATCTGGTTCGCACCATCGCCACCGCCGGCGAGATCTGCGAGGCTGCGGATGGCGATGAAAGGCACGTCATTGGCATAGGCGACATGGGCAACGGCGGCGCTTTCCATGTCCAGAACACGCGCGCCGAAAGTCTCGAAAGCCCATGCGCGGAAGGCCGTATTGTCGATAAAGGCGGAGCCCGAGATACCGGAGCCGCCGACGACGATCCTGGGAATTTCGTCCAGGCAGCTGTCTTCCGCAGTGCAGTGTGAAAGCTTGACATGCGCTGCTGCTTGTCGCGCCCCGGCCAGCATTTCCTCGTCTGTCTGGAACCAGAACCGGGTCTCGGGCTCACCGGCATCGGAACGGACGACCGTGACCGAACGCGGGAACATCATGCCGAAATTCGCGTATGGGTATTCGAAAATCGGCACCGTTACCCATCCTTCGTCGACCTCACGGGCGAAGAGCATTTCGAGATACTGCCCCCAGCGATCGGCAATGACCACGTCGCCGATGTTCAATCCGGGGTCCACGCCTCCCGCAATGCCCGAAAACACGATACGCTCGACGCGGAAGTGATCGAGCGCAAGCTGCACGGTCATCGCAGCATTGACGATGCTGATCCCGCTGAGGAAAAGGACGACCTGCCGCCCTTCGAGTGTGCCGGTGGCGAAGATGACGCCGTTCAGCGAATGCTCCGAAGCGTCCGTGAGTTCCTGTCTCAGGATTGCCATCTCGGGAGCGAAGGCGGAAACCACGGCAACGCGCGGTGTTTCGTCCTTGCGGTCGTGTGCCTGTGACGGCGAAAGCGCAGTCACCGACAACAGGAGGGCCGCGGTCAGGCTTGCGACCAGGGTCCGAATCGCGATTGGTGCGAATGTTTGGTGCGGCATGGCCGGTCACGCTCTCTTCGTACGAATTGAATTTCCCTTCACGGGTCAGGTGATGATCCTGCCAGTGGCACCGGTCATTAAACTGCGGCTGCGGTCCACTTGTCCTTCTCTCGATACTCACCGAAGACATACAAATCTGCACAACGTTGCGACAGAGCGGATGGTCTTGCCGTTTATTGCCGATTGCAAGGTTTTTTTCGAACTGCCTTGGTGTTTGGTTAGGCACGCGGCTCCGAACGGTTGCGGTCTGCGGAAGTCGACGGAGGGAGGGTGTAGCCCGACCGGAGTTGACCGCCGCCGGAACCCAGGCGTTCGCT
Organism: Paracoccaceae bacterium; assembly: GCA_026707935.1. GTDB lineage: Bacteria > Pseudomonadota > Alphaproteobacteria > Rhodobacterales > Rhodobacteraceae > JAPPHA01. The sequence continues at coordinate 80,604 of JAPOVX010000321.1, read as the reverse complement.
CGCCTGCACCAACATGATTGAGAGTGTCTACAGTGTCGTGCGCCAAGCGTGTCGCAACGTGAAACGCGGGCGCGATGCGCGGAGGGCCCTGCGATGGATGGGGGCCGGGATGCTGGAAGCAGGGAAGGGCCTGCGTCGCCTCAAGGCGTACAAGCAACTGCCGGTCCTGAAGACCGCACTGGAGAACCATCATCGCAACGGACCGGCAAACGACACCGTCACTGACCGCCAGACGAGGGCGGCCCAATGATCAAACCGCAGCACCGACCCGGCCAATTTATACATCGGCCGGGACATCCCCCTGCAGTAGCCTCCGCTCGTTTTGACTCCCATGTGTTCCTCCGCAACGGCTGGTGCCGGGGACATTGCTATCACTTACAGGCTTTGTGGGGAGCCTGCCCTTTCGCCAAGGTGCAGGTAGCTTCTCCTGCACGACGTGGAATGGCTGTCGTATTTGACAGGTGATCCGACCGAGTCGGGACCTGCGGTGATGGCAGGGACAGGAAAGAAGGTTGTTCTGGATTTATCAAGCGTGAAATGTTCGCTCATGCCCGCTTGAACTTTTGAAAAGATTAAGCTTTAGGCGGGGGCGATCTTAAGCCTGTGATTTTATCGCCGTGGCATGAAAAGAATTGCGAACCACGGTTTTGGAAGCGAGTTGATGGACTGTTCTATAAAGAGAAAGTAATGGAGAGCACTATGAAGATCAAAGATGTAATTGAAGGCAAGAAAACGTATTTTCTTGTCTTCAGATTGGAACACGATGAAAGTTATGATCTTCGTTTCAGAAAGCTGGAAGATATCATTAATGATATTTCCGGAGGAAATTGTTGGAAGGATCCGACATCCTTCATGATATTTTCTACGAAGAAAACACGGCGACACATAATCAATAGAGTCAAGAAATGTATTGATGAGGATCAAGACATTGTGGTCATTGGTAAGCCGGGAAAATCGAAGATGTGGATAATTGGTGAAATTTACGATGACAGTGTTTTTGATTTGGTAAATGCGAAGTCGGTTTAGTTCGATCCCGACAACTTTCGTTCGTCTGCAGAATCCGAACTTATTTGAAACCCTTTTCCGATGCGTGTGACGGCCATGGGATCCGTCTTACTCATCCTGTTGTTTCTTCATTGGCTCTTTGCCACTCAACATGAAAGAAACCCCTTCCCAGATTTCAGGCTCAACCCGCAAATGCATCTCGATCTCGTCAACGCCGAAAGGGAGTCGGGCAGCGTGGTCCGGCTACTGCCGACACGGATCCCTGATCTGACCAGTGTCCTGTCGTAGGAAGATGGGTCCGAAATCGGTTCTCGCTCGGCCGGTATCGTTGCTGGTCGCCATGGGCGTGATCACGCATGGCGTACACGGCAGTAGCTGATCGTGTCAGGTGCGGGTGCTCCCGTGGGTTTTGTACAACGTCGGGCCTCAGATTCTTGATTGGTTCGTCTCGATAGACGGAAGTTTTCCCGGATTGCTGCCGATTCCGACGGGGCTCGAACGTGAATCCGGATCGTCAGTCGTTCCTTGTTCGGGTTGTTGACATCTCTTTGCCAGCCGCGCGAACGTCCTGCCGTCGTTTCCAATAACGAAACTGCGACCGCTGTCCACCTGTCATCTCGCGATGCATGCGACCACACAGCCGTCTCTGGGTCAGCGTGGAACCGCGGTGCGCCTGATGACTTGACCTGTCTTGCTCTTGTCAGATGATCCGGGGGGCAAAATGGGGCAGATATGATACCGCCCGACGGAAAAAGAAACGCCCCGCGTTGCGGGGCGTTTCCGTGCGATATGAAGGAAGATAATCAGGCCATCCACCAACGTTCGCAAATGCGTGACCCGTCGAGTTGCCACAGGTTCCCGAGTTCGGGACCATGAGTAACCCGTGTCGAGTTGGCATCCACGAAATTCGCGTACATCGGAACGATCGTTCCACCTTCGGCAGACATCAATGCCTGCATTTCATGGTAGATTTCCCGGCGCCTGTCGGAATCAAGCTCGGTGCGCCCCTCGAAGAGCAACATCTGGAACCGTTCGTTGTGCCAGTGGTTGTCATTCCACGGGACCCCGATTTCATAGGCCGTCGAGAACATCCAGTCCTCGGTGGCACGGCCGCTCCAGTAACAGGCGCACCATGGTTTTTTCAGCCAGACATTTGACCAGTAACCATCAGCCGCTTCCTGGATGACGTTGATGTTGATCCCTGCAGCCTGTGCAGACGCCTGGTAGAGTTGCGCGGAATCAACGGCACCGACAAAGGCGGCGTCCGATGCGGACAAGTCGATCGACAGCGAATCCATCCCGGCTTCCTTGAGATAGAATTTCGCCTTGTCCGGATCGTACTCGAGCTGTTCGAGCTCGGCATGATGGTACTGGTTCGCGGGCCCGATCGGGTGATCATTGCCTGCCTTGCCGTGTCCGAGCAGGATCTTGTCGACCATTTCCTGGCGGTTGACGGCATACTTGATCGCCTTGCGAACGTTGATATCGTCGAAAGGAGCGACATTGGTCAGCATCGGGAAGGTGTAGTGCTGGTTGCCGGTAACTTCGAAGATCTCGATGTTCGGATTGGCTCTCAGCAACGGCTCGATCTTGAAGTCCACGCGGTTCACGACGTCAACCTGTCCGGTCGACAGCGCGTTCATCCGGGCCGATGCATCGTTGATGGCGATGGATTCGATGCTGTCGAACCATCCCCCGGTTCCGTCCTTGTAATGGCTGTCAACCCTGACACCGACAAAGCGCACGCCGGGATCGAAACTCTCGACGCGATACAGGCCGGTTCCGATACCGTTGGCAATCGCTTCCTCGATCATTCCTGCCGGGTAAATCAGGATATGATAGTCGGACATGAGATACGGGAAGTCGGCATTACCTGACTGGAGCGTCAATTGAATCTGGTGATCCGTCAGCTTTTTCATCTCGACGATCGGTGAAACAATCGGTCTGGCCGCCGATTTTGCGCCTTCGGCCGTATGCATCTGCAGAGACGCGAGCACATCATCGGAACCGAAAGGTTTCCCGTTGTGGAACGTCACGCCCTGCCGAAGGTTGAACGTCCAGACTTTTGCATCAGGTGTCGATTCCCAGCTCTCCGCCAGTTCACCGACGAGCTCGCCGCCGGCTGTCACTTGCGTCAGGGTGTCAAACACGCAACCATGCCCATGAACGATCATGAAGCTGTCCGAATGGGTTCGACCGTCCCAACTGTCAGACGTGTTCGCGCCGGCAATTCCCATACGCAGGTCGCCTCCGCGAGACGGGCTTGCCATGGCTCCCGTCGACAGGGGCGTCAGCGCCGTGGCGGCTACTGTTGCCGCACCCGTTTTCAGAACGCTGCGGCGGTTCAGGTGTGTCATCATATCGATCTCCAGTTCTGGTTCATCTCATGTTCCTGGCGCGAGGACTATCTTACGTATCCATGGTGGAATTATCAAGATATTCGCGCCGCGGCGGCATCGCCGATGTTTTCGACGCCACGGGCCTTGAGAAGACCTGTAAGCCAGTCCGGGTTCATCTCGGGAACCGAACTGAGCAGCAAGTCGGTGTAGGGGTGATGGGGAGGCGTGAACATCTCCTCCTTGGGTCCGGCCTCGACCACGTTTCCGTCCTTCATGACGACGACGGAATCGGCAATCGCACGGACGGTTGCAAGATCATGCGTGATGAACATGTAGGCGAGATTCAGGCTGTCCTGCAGGCTGGCGAGAAGCTTGAGAATTCCTTCCGCAACCAGCTGATCGAGGGCCGACGTGACTTCGTCGCAGATGATGAATCTTGGCTCGGCCGCCAGAGCCCGTGCGATTCCAATCCGCTGTTTCTGGCCGCCGGACAATTCGGAGGGCAAACGGTCAATGTAAAGGTCAGGTTCCATTTCGATCTGTTCAAGCAGCTGTTCGACCCGTTTGCGTTTTTCGGCACCCCTGAGACCAAGGTAGAATTCCACCGGCCGGCCGATGATTTCCGATATCCGCTTGCGGGGATTCAGTGCCGTGTCCGCCATCTGGTAGATCATTTGCGCCTGGCGAAGCTGATTCTTGCTGCGCTTGCGATAATCGCTGGGCAGCGGGTTGCCTTCGAACTCGATCGTCCCATTGATCGGCGGAAGCAGGCCGGTAATGCATCGCGCCGCCGTCGATTTGCCCGATCCGGATTCGCCGACGACGGCGACCGTCCGTCCGGCGTGGATCTCGAAGCTGACATCATGCAGGACCGGAACCGTGCCGTAGGATGCAGTGACGTTTCTGACGGCAACGACGGGGACCTCTTCCCTGTCGGCAGGAGGCTTCTGGTCACGTCGAAAGCTCCGGACCGCCCACAGCGACTTGGTGTAGTCATCCTTGGGGTCGTCGAGCATGACGCGCGTCGTTGCTTCTTCGACTTCGTCGCCTTTCAGCAGGACCTTGATCCGGTCAGCCATCTGGGCCACGACGGCAAGATCATGGGTAATGTAAATCGCCGCAGTGTCGAACTGATCCACGATATCCCTGATTGCGGCGAGGACTTCGATCTGGGTCGTCACGTCGAGAGCGGTGGTCGGCTCGTCGAAAATGATCAGGTCCGGACGGCAGGACATTGCCATCGCCGTCATCGCGCGCTGCAACTGGCCGCCCGAAACCTGGTGAGGATACCGGAATCCGATTTCCGCCGGATTGGGTAGTCGCAGGCGTTCGTAAAGCTCGATCGCGTCGGACTGTGATTGCGCTGACGAGAAGACCCTGTGCTGGACCGGTGCCTCCGTATGCTGGTCAATGATCCGGTGTGCCGGGTTGAAACTCGCTGCTGCCGATTGCGCCACATAGGCGATTCTGCGTCCGAGCAGCGATCGTTTGGTTGCGGCATCGGCATTGACCAGGTCGATCCCGTCAAACTCGACACTTCCGCCGGAAATCCTGCAGCCGTCGCGGGTAAACCCCATCGCGGCGAGTCCGATCGTGGACTTGCCGGCTCCGGACTCCCCGATCAGGCCCAGCACTTCGCCCGCCTTGAGGTCAAGATCGACACCGTTGACGATCTGGATCCAGGTTTCGTCCGATCTGCCTTCGATCTTCAGGTCCCTGATTCGGACGAGCGGAGTCGGCACTGCCATGATGTTATTCCTTGAGGCCCGAACTCTTGTGCAGCATCCAGTCCACAACGAAATTCACTGCCACCGTCAGAAGCGCAATCGCGCCGGCGGCCATGAGCGGCAGGGCTGCCGTGAGCGGGCTGAACGCCGCGAAATTGATGAATTGGGACAAGTCGCGAACCATCGTGCCCCAGTCCGCCAGTGGCGGCTGAATCCCGATGCCAAGGAAAGACAGGGCGGCAATGGTCAGGAAGACGAAACAGAACCGCAGCCCGAATTCAGCGAGCAACGGGGCGGTCGCATTCGGGAGAATCTCCCTGAAGATCAGGTACGTGAGATTTTCACCCCTGATCCGGGCGGCCTCGATGTAGTCCATGACAACGATGTTGAGTCCGACGGCGCGCGCCAGGCGATAGACCCGGGTACTGTCCAGAAAGGCAATGATGACAACCATGTATACCATGATCAGTGCCTTGTCGGACCCGGCCCAGGCCGTTGCTATGGTCATCAGCAGCAGGGCGAAGATCAGCTGCGGGATGGCCATGAGCGCATCAACGACTCTGGATGTGATCTGATCGACCCATCCGCCGAGAGCCGCAGCCAGGAAACCGAAGGTCGCGCCGATCAGGAAGGCAAGGCAGGTGGTCACGAACGCAATCCCGACCGTGTTCTGGGCACCGTAAATCAGGCGGGACAGGAGGTCCCGGCCGAGTTGGTCCGTTCCGAGCAGGAAATTCGGGTTGCCGCCAAGCTCGGGATTGCCGCCCGGCAGAACATTGATCGAATCAAAGACTTCCGCCTGACCGTAGGGAGCAATCAGGTCGGCAAAGATGGCAAGAACGGCGTAGACCAGAATGGTCAGGATGCCGAATGCGGCCGTAATCGGCATATCGCGAAAGATCTTCCTGGACAGTTCCGTCCCGACACGGCGGCCAAGGAGGCGAAACAGGAATCCCGATATCGAGAAAAAGATCAGCCCGTTCACAGCCCACATGAAAAACGTGACTTCCCTGAAAAAATAGAGAATGACTGACCAGTACAGTGCAACGAAAGCCAGCACGAAACCGAACGCGACCATGTAGTTCATGTCGCGGAAGTAAACGTACAGTGCTTCCTGTTTCCACGGGACCCGCTGGCCGGCGAAGCGAAACACCCATGCCGCAATAAACATTGCAACCAGCCAGGCCAGCAACTGCACCAGGAATGTCATGAACCGGTCCTCATTTCGGGTGGCGGAGGCGCGGATTCGAACTAAACGACAGGACATCCGCCAGCAAAATGAGGAGAAGATAGGCC
>JAPOVX010000321.1:0-74227 GCA_026707935.1 Paracoccaceae bacterium | reverse complement strand
GGGCGGATGTTATATGATCGACAGGACACCCCCCAGCAAATTGAGGAGAATATAGGCTGACGCGAAGATCAGGCAGCATGCCTGAACGACCGGGATGTCCCGGATCTTGACACTGTCGACGAACAGCTGGCCGATCCCCGGGTAGACAAAGACAACTTCGACAACCACGACTCCTGTCACCAGGTAGGCAAGGTTGAGCGCGATCACGTTGATGATCGGCGCCAGCGCGTTGGGCAGCGCGTGCACCACGATAACCCGAAAAGGATTTATCCCCTTGAGTCTCGCCATTTCGATATAGGGAGACGCAAGAAGATTGATGATTGCCGCCCGTGTCATCCGCATCATGTGTGCAGTCACGACGAGCGTCAGCGTCAGGGCCGGAAGCATGGTCCGCTCGAGACGATCACCGAAAGACATGTCTGCGTAGATGTTCGACAGGGACGGGAAAACCGGGGTCAGGACAGCCAGGAAAAGGATGAGGATGTAGGCGAGAAAGAATTCCGGCGATGAAATCGATGACAGCGTACCGATATTGACTGCCCTGTCGTAGGCCGAATTCCTGAACAGGGCGGCGAGGATTCCGAGGATAAGTGACAGGGGCACCGAAATGATGGCCGAAACCATGGCCAGGAAAAGGGTGTTCTTGAATCGCGGCTCCAGTTGCGCGGCAACGGAACCTATACCGCCCCTTCCGGCTGCCTCGCCTGCATACACCTTAAAGTTCGCCTGGGCGAAACTCGTGCCGAAATCCCCTGTCAGAACGCCGGACAGCCAGTCATAGTACCGGACAACGGCAGGTTTGTTGAGGCCCAGGTCTTCCCGGATCGAGGCGACCGCCTCGGGTGTTGCTCCCTGTCCAAGGATGGCTTGGGCAAAGTCCCCCGGCAGGAGATTGACGGAAAGGAAGATCAGCACCGAAACGACAAAGAGGGTAACGACACCCAGGCCCAGCCGCTGAAGAATAATGACCGCGAGCGACTTCATACATCAATTCCCAACATGGTTCGGTCAATACCGCCTTCTTAACGGATTAACAAATACTGATATGCCTGCGCGTGGCGGGTCGCCAGCCGACATGATCGTCACCGTTCAGCAGCCTGCGCGATCATGTCCATCGTGTGCAACAATCGAGACGCAATCCCGGGTTCGGTTATGGAATGACCGGCGTCCTGAACCAAAAAGAGCTGTGAGCGGGGCCACGCGGCGTGCAGCGTGAAGGCCGCCGACGGCGGACAGATCATGTCATAGCGACCTTGAACGATCGTTCCGGGGATGTGCTGAATCGCCGCCATGTTCCCGAGAATATGGTCGTCGCTCTCGAGAAATCCCTTGTGGGTGAAATAGTGGTTTTCTAGCCGGGCAAAGGCGAGGGCGTAGTTGCCCGGCACTGACGCAGACTCGTCGGCCGCTCCCATTGACGCGAGGGCGTTTTCCCAACCCGTCCAGGCAGCCGCGTATTTGGCCTGGATTTCCGGGTCGGGTCCGAAAAGGCCGCGATGGAATCCGGCGATCACGTCGTTCCGCTCGCCTTCCGGGAGAACCTCGACGAATCGTTGCCACTGGTCGGGAAAAAAGGTCGCAGCGCCGCCTCCGTAGAACCATTCGAGTTCCTGGCGGGTGAACAGGAATGGTCCCCTCAGCACCAGTTGCCGCACCCGGTCAGGGTGTTTTTGGGCATAGAGGATTCCAAGCGTCGCGCCCCAGGAGCCGCCAAACACGATCCAGACGGCGACCCCGAGAAGGGACCGGATTGTCTCGATGTCCTCGATAAGGTGCCAGGTCGTGTTGTTCTCAACCGAGGCGTGAGGCAGGGACTTGCCGCATCCCCGCTGGTCAAAAAGCGTCACATGGAAGATCCGGGGATCGAAGAATCTTCGGATGTTCGGGTGAATCCCCCCTCCCGGACCGCCATGCAGGACCACGACCGGAATTCCGCCGGGGGACCCGTATTGCTCGACATAGATTCGATGTCCGCCGGAAACCTCGACCATGCGGCAATCGAAGGGATGGCCCGGTGGGTAGAGCCGGCTCGGAACGGAGCGATGGTCCAAGTGTTCGGCGCGATGCATGTTCGACTTGTTGTCCTGAGCCCGCGTTCGCTAAGATGTCGTCGGGTGCAAGTTTCCCCGGTGCAGCAATGCACGTATTCGTGGCCGGATGGAAGTGCAAGAATGACGAGGCCCGGAAGTTCCGCCGATCCGCAGGAAATCGCGAAATTCGAGGCCATGGCCTCGGAGTGGTGGTCTGCCGTCGGAAAGTTCCGCCCCCTTCACATGGTGAACCCATGTCGGCTGGATTACATTCTCGATCAGGTTTGCGCCGAGTTCCAGCGTGTCCGGCGCGATGCTAAGCCGCTTCGGGAGCTGAAACTCGTTGACATCGGCTGTGGCGGGGGGTTGATCTGCGAGCCCATGGCCCGCCTGGGCGCCGATGTGACGGGTGTTGATCCGTCGGAGGCAAGTATCGGTGCGGCGACGGTGCATGCGGAACAATCGGGACTCGACATCCGGTACCTGAGTTCGACGGCGGAATCGCTTGTTGAACGCGGCGAGAGCTTTGACGTCGTTCTTGCCATGGAGGTCATCGAACATGTTCAGGATCCGGGCGCCTTCGTCGATGCGTGCGCCGCGCTCCTGACCCCCGGGGGGCTGATGATCTGTTCGACGATCAATCGGACGGCCCGGAGTTTCGTCTTGGCGATCATCGGTGCGGAATACGTGCTTCGGTGGCTCCCGCGAGGCACCCATGACTGGCGTCGGTTCCTGGCGCCAGCGGAACTCGACAAACTCATGGTTGCAGGTGGGTTGGAGCCGTTGGACTGCAAGGGCCTTGTCTTCAGCCCGATCTCGAGGTCGTGGTCCATCTCGTTTCGGGACACGAGCGTGAATTACGTCTCGACCTGCACTCGGCCTCAATAGGTTTTGAGACGACCGTCCGGTCGCTCCGGCGGTGCAAGCCGAAACTGATCCGCATTTCCTCCGGGAATGTGCCGGTGAGGTCAAACACGAAGATCTCCGTGGATTGTAGATGGCAATGCCAGTGTACCGTGCCCGGCAAGCGCCGGCATTTTGCCCCGTGGCAGGTTCCGGAGGCACGCGAAATGTCCACGAAAGATTTCACCGGAAGAAGCGGATACCCGTGCGCCGCCCGCATGTCCCCGTACAGCCGACGAACGCTCGGACCGAGCACCTGAGAGACCAGATAGAGGGATCCACGCATTTGGTCGAGAAATGCGCGTAAAGAACCCGACTTCATGCTTCTTGCCCGGATGAAGTGATGGAGGGATTGCCCGGAGATGTTCGTTCGATCTGCCATCAATGATACACCCGAAACGACAACGGAATCCGCGGGCAATACGTTGTGGAATGGCCTGGTCAACGGAGCGGGATGGCGGAGTCGCCCTTCGATTCCTGGTAGACTTTAGAGAGTGCCTCGTAGAGTCCGTCGATTCGCGCCGCCCGCTTGATAAGGGGCCGGCGTTCGGAATCGCCGAGACGATCGATCTCATCCCTGATGCTCCAGCACGTCCAATAGGCATTCCTTCGGTTGTACCGACCATCTTCCAGGCGGAAGACTTCACCGAGGATCCTCAGGTCATGCGGTATCGCGAAGCTGTCGCGGCTGTTTTCGTGGCTGAAGAAGTAGAAGAAGTTGTCGAAGCCGGCCCATGTGATCGCAGAGAGGCACAACGAACAAGGCTCGTGCGTCGACAGGAAGATCAACTCATCCGACCCGGGGCGTTCCTCCAACTCGTAAAAACTCTTCAGGCACTGGATTTCGCCGTGCCAGAGCGGGTTGGCAATCTCGTTGTTCGTGTCCGCCAGGACGAGGCTCAGGTCCGATTTCCTCAGGAGCGCAGCGCCGAAAACCTTGTTGCCGGCGGCAACACCACGCGTCGTCAGCGGCACAATATCGGTTTCGATCGTCTCAAGGAGCCGGGAAAGAAAGTGAGGCCGGTTTCCGGGGAGTTTGAAAGATCTGCTTTCGGTCATTCGGGGTTCGTCCTTGGTCGCGGAGGAGTCGAGGGATGACCACCTTCCAGGTTTTCGAACGGGCTCAAAATCGCATCTTTGTATTTTCCTCGCCGTCGGCCCAGCGGGCGAAATTTCCCTGCACCGCCGCGTGAGCGATGGCCGTACCGTGCGGAAGGGTCCAACTCTTCGCCATGCGGCCACCTTGGTGTCCCTCGCGACCGAGGAGGTTCCACTGGCCATCGGGGATACAACATGGACAACGGGTCCCCAGGCGATCGCGCGGCGGCAGTCGCTTTGCGCCGGTCTCCATCCAACGAACGACAGGACAACATTCTTCATGGTGCACCTGGCGATCCGGATGTCAAACCGCCGGTCGGGGATGACGGAACGCAGAACCACGCGCTCCGGTACCGATGGGTCGTTCCTGAGCGAAGCGGTGGATGAGGCGCACCAACCCGCCCTTCCACGCGTAGATGTTCTGGTCGTAGTCTCCCGCCGCGAACAGGTTCAGCTTCGCGTCGTCCCCGGCGAGGGTTTTCCGGCGAGTGCGGCAATCAGCGCGTGTTCGGGCTCGCCGGCGTCCTGGTTTTCGTCGCCCGGAATCCGGTTGAGGTGCGCCGGCATCTGTTCCTCGAACGCCGAAACATCGCCGGTGTCGCACTCGCACCAGGCAGCGCCACGCGACGAACTGGATGGCGGCCCCGATGACGACGGCCGTCGCCATCATCATCAGGTTCTGTCGGGCGCTTCTTCGGTTGACCAGGGCGCCTCCGGCTTTCGGGTCCTGTCGTTCCGGCAATTTGGAAATCCCGTTCAGGCATATCAGGGAAAAATCCAATACCCTTCAAGCTCGGTGCATTACCCTGACAGGTGCACCAAATTCAGATGTGATCAGGAAATCGACGGCATGCCGGGCTCAACTGTCACGGACCGTCGCTTCAGGACATGAGTCCGGCTGGAAAGGTCCTCTGATCAGATGACCGCTTTTTCAATGAATGGCTCGTTACGGGCAATCCGTTCGTAGTTGAACGGAGCGAGATCAAGGCTGCGGTAGTTTCCATAGGTCAGGTATTCCGCGGTCGCGCGACCTATCGCCGGCGACTGTTGCAGGCCGTGTCCGGAAAACCCGTTCACGAAAAGGAAATTTTCGACTTCGGTGTGCGGGCCGATGATCGCGTTCTGATCGAACGTGTTGAACGCGTAGTGGCCCACCCATGAATTGATCAGCCGGATTGCCTCGAAACGGGGGATGCGTTTAGCCAGTACCGGCCACACCTTTTCCTCCCAGAGGCCGTGATCCATGGTGAAATCATCCGCCTCGACAGCAGGGTCCACGTCAGGACCGCAACCTGCCAGGTAGTGCCCGACTCCTTCCTGGCGGACGTGGACGCCCGAAGGATCGATGGTGAGTGGAAGGTCGCGTTCAAGGGGCCGTTCCGCGGTGAACACGTAACTGTACCGCTTGCGCGGCTCGACAGGGATGTCGATTCCGGCCATGAGCGCAACACAGGCGGCACGCGGACCGGCGGCATTGACAACATGGCCGCACCACACCCGGTCCCCCGAGGCGAGCTCAATACTCTCGATTCGCCTGCCCGCGAAACCGCGGGTCATCGAGACGACCTCGTTTTCCAGGTATTCGACGCCCCGCGATCGCGCGGACCGGCGCCACCAGTCGAAAACGGTCGGACCGTCCCAGAATCCCTCGTCGCGCGTGTTGTGACTGCCAAGCACGATGTCGTCGAGGACGTAGAACGGGTATTCCGCAAGGATTTCGTCAGGGGTCATCAGGCGGGTTCCGGCTCCGGCGGCACGCTGGACCAGGTGGCTTTCCCTGAGGGTATCCGCAGACGCTTCGTCGCCGGCGAGGTACATGTAGCCGAAGTTGTGGATCGACAATTCCGGGACCCGTGTATCTCCTCCCATGTAGGCCCGGAAATTCTTGACGAATTCCGCGGCGAACTGGGAACAGCGGATATTGATTTCGGTCGAAAACTGCTGGCGCATGCAGCTGTTCGTATGCGCCGTCGAGGCGAATTCATAAGTCGGGTCGCGCTCGACCACCAGGACGCGGCCGTCGAAATCGTCATTGTCGGAGAGGAACCAGGCAACCGACGACCCGAGCATTGCTCCCCCGACGATGACGACGTCATAGGTGGCATGAAGCGGGGAGTCGCGGAAATGTCCGTCGTCCATCGGTGTTCATCCTCGCGGGCAGGGCGGCTGCGCGCCACCGGCCGCGCCATCGGAGCCGCGTTCCCGAGCCGGGTGGAGCCGATGCAGGCGCCCGTTCTGGTTCGGGCTCGCGTTCTTTCGGTCAGTGGTCGGCATCAAGGCGGCAGAAACACGATGCCTTGACGGGGACATCTGCGCGCGCGCGTGCTAGCTTGAGTCTTTGGCGAACGATGGCGGCGAGATCGCGTTTCCCGAGCCGCTCGAGGCATTCGTGGTACCCGCTCAGACTCCAGACATTGTCCGGATGCTGACAGGCCCGGCGAAGCGTACGGTCAAAACCGAGGTCTGCGCGGTACACGGCTTCGGCTTCCTCGACCCGCCCCTGTTCGAGCAGCAGTGCACCGAGGGCATGGCGCACCGGTTGCATCCATCCCCAGGGTTCATCGTAGGGAAGGCCGTCATCGAGCTCGACGGCGGCGCGAAGACGGGCGAACCCTTCATCGATATCTCCCAGCCGGTACTGGATCTCACCAAGCATCATTTCGCGGGCGACGGCAAGAATGTCCCGGCAGGAATTGTTGAACAGGTACCGGGTGTCGGGGACCGCGGCCAGGGCGGCGTCAAAGGCTTCCGCCTCCCGTTTCGCTTCGCTGTTCTGGCGGAGGGTAGCGTGGGCAACTGCCCGGGCATATCTCATCGTTGCAGTCGTCACGCAATAGAGCTCCTGGTCACGCGGCAGGTCCTGCTTGATGATGTCGGTCCATCTGCCGAAACGGACGAGCACATGCTGCTTGATCGGAACGAATCCCTCGAGCCAGTCCGCCATGGGCGGGGACTGTGTTCGCAAGAGTTCCTCGGGCAGCGTGCCGTTCATTTCCTCCGAGGTGCTGATCGCCGCTTCGTAATGGCCCAGAAACATCGCGCCGTAGACCTTGAAGTGATAGTTGTGGCACCTGTACAGCGTGTAGAAATTGATCGGACCCGCCGACTCCAGGAACCGCCTGTCCGCCTCGATCGCCTCCTCGTTCGACGTGATCACCGACATGTAATCGCCGCACAGGACGTCAATGTGTGTCGGCATGTGCTGCAGGTGACCGGCATCCGGAACCAGGCCGCGGAGCTGGTCGCAGGCGGGAAGCGCCCTTTCGGGGAAAGGCGACATTTCCATCAGGTGAATATACATGTGCAGCAGGCCCGGGTGCGGGTTTTCACCTGAATCCGCGATCCGCCCCATGGCGCGTTCGAGAACGTCCCGCGCCTCGGCCGTGTCGGCATCCGCAGGGATTTCACCGGTCTCCAGGTCCCACAACGCCCAGGGTGTCCGGTTCATCAGCGCTTCGGCGAAAAGGGCCCCGACATCGGCGTCGTCGGCATGCCTTGCGTTGACGCTTCTCATGGCAGCAGCATAAGCGTCGTTCCATGGGCACATGTCCTCCGCGGGCACCTCCGATGGGTAACGCTGCCGAAGTGCGTCGATCAGGTCTTTCTCCACCGATGTGCAGCCCGGAGCGAGTTCCTGCGCCCGGCGCGCCGTCCGATGTGCCTCTGCAACCGCTTCGGCGGCTTCGTCCGCATCGAAAGCCTCCCAGGGCTTGTTGTAGTTGGGACCCGCCGCATAGGAGATTCCCCAATAGGCCATTGCGCAGTTCGGGTCCGCGGAAGCGGCCTTTCGAAAACACGCGATTGCCTCTTCGTGATTGAATCCGTAGGTCCAGGCGAGGCCCCTGTCGAACCATGCCTGGGCTTCGGGCGAGGACGTGGTTATCGGGCGTTCCAGCGTCCCGAGATCGAACTCATATTCCATCGGAATTCCCCTTGTTCCGGGTGTTGTCGGCATCGCCGCCGAAATACGCCTCCCTGACATGAGCATTGTCACGCAGCTGATACGCCGTTCCGCTCAGCCGGATTTCGCCCGTCACCAGCACGTGGATGGTCCGGGCAAGATGCAGCGCGAAATTGACATTCTGTTCGGTCAGGAGAATTGTCAGGTTGTAGCTCCTGTTCATGCGGACGTGTGCGTCCGAGATGTCCTGGCACACCTTCGGCGCCAGTCCGATCGTCGGCTCGTCGACGATCAGAAGCCGCGGGCTCGACATGAGGGCGCGGCCGAGCGAGACCATTTGCCGCTCGCCACCACTCTGCTTCCGCGTTTCCTGGGCTTGCCGGTCCCTGAGTACCGGAAACGGGCCATAGACGATTCCGAGGTTTCGCTCGGTATCGCCCGGTGCCGTGCAGGCACCCACCGGAAGATTGTCGCGGACTCCGGGATACGGGAACAGATGTCCGCGTTCAGGTGCATAGCCAATGCCCGCCCGGACCCGGGCCTGTGGAGGCTTGCCGGAATTGTCTTCCTGATCGAATCGGATTTCACCGCGAATGTCGACGTGTCCGAGGATGGCGTCGAGAAGCGTGGACTTCCCGGCGCCGTTCTGCCCGATGATCGCGGTGATCGATCCGGGCTCGACGGTGAGCGAAACGCCTTGGAGCGAGCAAGCCTTGCCGTAGTAGGTTTCGAGATTGCTGATTTCGAGCAACGCCATTCCGATCATCCCGCCCCACGATCCGAGATAGGCGTCCCTGACACGTTCGTCCGCCAGAACGTTTCGAAAGACCCTTCAGCGATCACTTCGCCGAATGACATGACGACAAGGCGGTCAAAGAGCGGACGAAGCGACTTCAGGTCATGGCTGACGATCAGGAAACTGATGCCACGTTCCCTTTTTCGGAGGAGCAGCTCGGTCAACTGGGCGATTTCCCCGCAAGTCAGGCAGGCGGGGACCTCGTCGAAAAGCGCACCCGTCTTCCCAGGGGACAGCCCGGACCGAGGAAGCCGGGAACAGGTGCATGTCGGTATACCCGTAGTCCATGTTCACATACGGAGTATCCCAGACGTCGCTGATCATGTCGCAGGCAAACATGGCGATCGGAGCGGCGACACCGGATTCCCCTGCACGTTTCCAGTTCTCGGCGGTTACGCGTTTCCCGCGCATGGTTCCGTTCAGGTCGCCGATGCCAATGGCGACGGTCTTGATCCCTGCCGGGAGTTCCGTTGTCGTCGTGTTCATCCTGCCATCATTCCTTGTCCCTCCCTGCATCCTTGCCGGGTACAGTGTTCGCTGTATCAAATGCCGTTCCACCGGGGCGGAACTACGCGGCCGGTTCAATCGAACCAGGCCCATCCGCGCATTGACGCGCATTGTCACGACGGACATTTGTCAGTTCGTTGAAAACCCGTGTGCCGTGCAGCGGTATTCGGAATCTTTCCGATTGACGACCGGAGATATCAGCGTCCATTCATGACCCTGAGTGACAGGCAATGGATACCGAACGGCAGTGCCATTACAAGCGGAATCTGTAATGAAGCGGCAGCGGACAGGACCGAGCGACAGACCTGAAGCCATTGTTGTCGGGGCCGGCATTGCCGGAGCGATGACCGCGCTGGCGCTGCTCAGGAAGGGCTGTTCGACGACACTGATCGACCGGTGGGAGCCGGGGCATGTGCGGGCGTCTTCATCGGACGTGACCAGAATCCTGCGCATGATTCACGGGCGGGATGAATTGTATACCGAATGGGTCCGGGAGGCCCGACTCAGATGGCTGGAACTCCAGGAGGAAATGAACTGCACACTGTTCGTTCAGTGCGGCGCCCTGATTCTGGCAGGAAGGAAACACACGGCCTGGGAAGACGAAACGCTGGTCACCTTCGAAAAGTTGGGCGTCCCTCATTTTCGGCTTGGTTCCGGTGAATTGGAGAAGCGTTTTCCGCAGTTTTGCTGCCACGATATCGAATATGGCATCCTGGAGACCGAGTCAGGCCTCCTGATGGCCAAGAGAGGGCTCGTTCAGACGGTCGGGCTGTTCCAGAGAGAAGGCGGGCGACTTGTTCGGGGGCGGGTCGAGACCGACACTGACGAGCAACTGTTTTTCGACGGAAAACCGCTCGAGGCGGACATTGTCGTGGTCGCTGCAGGTCCTTGGCTGGGAGGGTTATTCCCGCGGTCGATCAAGCCGATCGTCAAGGTCGTCAGGCAGGACATTGTCTATACGTCGACACCTGACAGTGAAACGGAGTACGATGCTTCCAGGATGCCTTGCTGGGTAGACCACGGGTACGGCGGTTACGGGACGCCATCGGTCGAAGGCTCGGGTGTCAAGGCGGCAATCGCATGGGCGGAAACGGTGATTGACCTCGATGATGATGAGCGTGTCGTCGACGATTCGGCATTTCACCGGACGCGCCAATACGTCAGGCACCGTTTCCCCGGCCTGGTCGGACAACGTGTCGTCGACCAGAAGGCATGCCAGATCACCACGACGCCTGACACGCACTTTATCCTGGATTTTCATCCGTGGCACGGTAACGTTCTCGTGGTCGGCGGGTGCTCTGGGCACCTGTTCAAGCACGGACCGGTTGTCGGGGAGTTTGCTGCCGGTGTGGCAATGCGGGAGTGGGGCACTCCGAAACGTTTCAAGATTGGCAAAAGGTCGGAACTGTCGGTAGCGGACTCGCCTTCGGGCCGGTGACCACGGCAGGGCATTCCGAATCCGGCGTTGACAATATCGTCAAGTCAAACGGATTGTACCGCAATCCCGACGGCCAGTCCTGATCTGTCACCAGGAGAAGGGCCGGCCAATTCCCGCGAGCAGCACCCCGGTGAATGCCGATGCCTCGAGTGACAGCGCCCGCAAGTCTTCGACCTCAAGATTCTCGACCTTGGATTTTCCGCAGGATTTTCCGAGCAAGGTGATTTCCATGGTCGTGGCCGTCAAAAGGCGGGCCACCCGCTCGGCCTCTCCGGGGACGCTCAACCGGGTCTCGAGATCAGGGTCCTGCCTGGTGATTCCGACCGGACAAAGCCCCGCGTGACAATGATGGCACCGCCCCGGTGAATTCCCGAGCGCGGCACGGTCGTCGACGTAACGTGGCGAGTTGCATCCGAGAGCCATCGGCGGGGCCGCCGTTCCGATCATGACGGCGTCTGCGCCCAGGGCCAGGGCCTTTGCCGAGTCGACCCCTCTCCTGATTCCGCCCAAGATGACGGGCCCGCGTTGACCAGGACCTGGCCGGTCTTGAAGGCCGCGGCATGATTGTTGACGTCGCCTTCTTCCAGGTAGATGCGCCGAACAGCCTGTTCTTCCGTTGCGACCGCGATTCCAGGTCGGCCGCCCATGGAGACGAGCGGTTTGATGGCCCACTTGTCCTTGGCAAATCCGATACTGTCCATGTCGGCAACCAGGTAGGTGAACACGCCGTCTGTTTCGGATATCGACTGGTCGAGCGCAGTCAGCTTGTCTGCCCCTTTCGACATTCGATCGGAGATCCAGACGGCAATGAGTTCGCTGTCGTTTTCGGTCATGAACCGGTAACCCTTGCGCCGCAGCCGGTCTCTCAGCAGGTAGTGGTTTGTAATCTGGCCATTATGGACAATGGCCACATCGGGAAACGGGCGCACCCAGAAAGGATGGCTGGCGGTCGGCACCACGGATGATTCAGTCGCGAGCCGTGCGTGCCCCAGGCCCGTGGGTTCCGAGAAACTCCCGAACACCGTGTTTCCTGGCCACATCTTCCGCGGTTCCGGTATCCTTGACGATTTCGAGCGATCGTCCGACCGACTGGATTTCGATCCGGTCACGGATTTCATCTGCAGCTTCCGACGACGAGGCGACGTCATCGATATCCCTGACCACGAACCTGACGGAAACGTCAGAATTTCCTGCTTCGGAAATGCGGTGTGGTCAACGAATGCGGATGACAATCATCTTCCGCAATCCCTTTCACTGACCCAATCCGAAAAGGCCAAGAAGTTCATTTCGATTCAAGCTTGTTGAAAGATCCATCGAAACGTCATCGACCAGCTGGTCGAACAATTCCTGTTTTTGCTGCAAGATCCGGTCAATGCTCTCTTCAATGGTATTCTTGCAACTGTATTTGATCACATTAACCTTGACTGTTTGTCCAAGCCGGTGACTTCGGTCTTCCGCTTGACGTTCCAATGCCGGATTCCACCAGCGATCAAGATGAAATACGTAGGAAGCCTCCTGCAGATTGAGACCCAGTCCGCCCGCACGAAGTGATACGACAAGGGCCTTGTGTGACTTATCTGTCTTGAAACGATTGATGACGCCATCACGGCATTCCATCGGAACTTCACCGGTCAACGTTAGTGGATTGAATTCCATCAGGTGATTCGCCGCGGCGGCCACGCCGGCCGTATCGCTTGTGTACTGCGAGAAGATCAGTGCCTTGTGACCCTGGGCCGTCAATGTCCGCAGCCTCTCCCCGATGTCATCAAGCTTGGACGATGCACCAGTTCGCGGGTCGGCATTACAAATCTGTTTCAAACGGGTGATCAATTCGAGGACGTGCCTGATGCCCACATCTTCTCCAAGAGATTTCAGGTAGTAGATTCCGTCAACTTCAGCTCGTTTGTAACTTTCCAACTGACTTCCGGCGAGTTCGATCGGCACCATTGTAATGAGTTTTGGCGGGAGGTCCTCAAGAACATCGCCTTTCTTCCGTCGGAGTTGCAATGCCCGATGCCTGCGGCGGAGAACCTCGCCCCGAGAATAACGTTTGGCCGGCATGCCTTCGACGCGGTCGACAAATTCAATGATCGAAGCCAGCTCGCTTTCCTTGTTCTCGATGGGCGTACCCGTCAGTGCCCATGACCGTCGCCTTGGGATTGCCTTTGCAGCTTCGCTCGTGCTGTTCCGATTCTTGATCCGTTGTGCTTCATCGAGCACAGCCACATCCCATGCCTTTTCTTGCGCGCAAGCTGACGCCATGAGGTTTTTGTCCCGCCGCAAGACTTCGTAGCTCGCCAAGGTGACGTCTTTTCTGGCCATCCATTGCCACCTGCGGTCGTTTGGCGATCCCCGCACGATGATCGCGCTCAGTTCGGGTGCCCACCGGTCGAGTTCACGGCGCCACTGTTCAAGTATGCTCGTCGGCGCCACGACGAGCGCAGATTCGATTTTACCAAGTGCCTTCAGTATTCGAATGGCAGCGATAGATTGTACCGTCTTCCCCAGCCCCATGTCGTCGGACAAGAGCAGGCGTCTCTTTTCGATCAGGGCGCGAATGCCGTCGCGCTGGAACGGCATGAGTTCGCAGGGCCAGTTCAGGCGCACTTTTTCCAATTCGGGCAAGTACCCGCCCTCGCACCCATGAATTGCAGCCCAGACCCTTTCGGCCAAGCCAAGTCCGGCATATGTCCCTGGTTTGTCCCGACGCCCCGCAAGAGTATCCAGGCCGGGACGTGTCTCCCGCAATTCGTCTGGGGATTTCGGGGTCAATGAAATGACCGTTTCCATGCCAGGAATTCCCGCCAGCGCCTGAATTCGTTTGTCATTGACAACTTGAGCCAGTCCCCGCCAGGCAAGAGTCAGCGGTTCGAAACGATCGTCCCGCATCAGGATCGGTCCGACAACTTGTCTCAGTTTCCGATAATGGCTGGCAGAACACTTTGTCCAATGCAGTTGGGCACTGTCCTTAATTGATTGCGTGCCAAATGGTTCGAAACCCCAATCAAATTCCGAATGGCCGACCAGGCAGACCGGAACGCTGTGCTCCCATATTTCGAGAAACTGCGGAGACAATTCTCTGGCGAGCGCAAACAAACAGACTGGCGTTTCCTCACACAAACCGATCAAACGGGTTGTTGACGACACAACCGCTTCAATGTTCAAAGTACCGGAAATCTCAATCCGGGTGAGTGATAGTCCCAATGCTCGGCCGTCGGCAGATGATCGGAGAATGCTCACGAACACGCAACCGCGAGGCTCGTCCCAAAAGACGCGTAACCAACCGATCGTTCCGGTTTTTTCGCACCCACTCATATCAGGACACGGACTAGCGGCACGCGCTCATCGTGCGCTCGACTTTTTCCAGGCGTATCTAGTCTTCCGTCACTTCCGATTCGTTCTCCAAATCGGTGTCTTCCATGTAAATATTCATGAAATCCACCATTTCTGTCTGGGGCCGGTAGTCGGGATAGAGGCGGTGCAAGTCCCATTCGTTGATTGCGGCACGAACCCTGTAACGCATCCGCCCACGGAAACCGGCGCCCCCTGCCGTTGCTTCGTAAGCCGGCGGGTCCCAGTCGTAGGCCTGACGGTACAGGTCGCGCAATGTTTCCATTGCCGTTATCACATCGTCGTAACTGGGTGGCTCCATCGCCAGACAGTTCCTCTCAAGTGCGTGCATTCCTTTGTCGGCGAGTGCGCCAAGATTGCTGTGTCGTGCACTCTGCTCCAACTTGGGCCTTACGTAATCCCTGTCCTTTTTTGGTCCATCCGGGCTAATGATTGCAGATGCAAAGTCCTCGGTAACCGCGGCGACCACGATCAGGCCGGAATAACCGCCGCCAGCAAGCCCCAGCCACCTGGAAACTTCAGCATATGATCGACCGCGTTGCAAAATCGAATATGAGCCAATCAACTCCAACTCGTCGAGAAGTATGACCCATCCACGATAACCGGCACTCTTGATCAATTCGACGGCAAACCTCAATCGCTGCGGATGCAGTTCGACGGCCTTTGGTGCCGTAAACCGGTAGTGTTGAACTTGGTCGATCTGTCTCAAACCAGCGCGAATCTTAGAAATCAGAATTCGATCACCTGCCCAGAATGCCTCGATATCGCTCATCAACTCCAGATCGCCACACTGCTCGTGCACCACCAGGCTTGCAGGAAACATTTTGCTCAACTGACCGTTATCGGCGGCAGTGTCTGCCCAATGTGCAAATTGGACGTATTCGTCAGAATTCGGATCGAGCGACAAAGCCAGTTCTTCGATCATCCGCCCGCGACGTTCCGGAATGCGCCCGTTTTCCATTGCAGAGACAAACACCTTTCCGAGATCATAGAGTGGCGTTTCCTTACTGATTGAAACCCTACTGCAAACAAAACCTTCAGATAGCGCGATATGTTCGAAGTGCGCGAGAAGATGAGACTTTCCGGAACCGAAATCCCCTGAGATCAGCATGCTTTCATGAGCGGACGCACTTCCGATGCCGACCTGAACCTCACTCAGCATTGTCATGAATCGCTCTTCGGCCCTGGGCTGGCTGCTTCCCAAATGTCGAACCGCCTCCCTGCTCGGCACGCCATTGCGCATGGCCTCAACCGCGGTACGGGCTTCCACTTTCCTGTCTCGCTCGGCAGTCATTGCTTACACTGTGCTCCAGCCACTGGCGTGAGGCCGTTCGAGACGTACCAAGGCCGCTGAAGGATTTACCATGTTCCGGTCCCTCACATCGTCCATAACCCTGGTGCGAAGCGCTGGGTAAATGGCCCAGCCTCGCGGTGACTGCGGGTCCACGAATGCATAGTCGGCCATGGTTATGAACAGGGATCCAGTCAGTTGTTCCACGTCATCGATCAATTCCCTTAGGAATTCAAAGTGCTCCATCGTCATCGCCCGGGTGTAAAACCGTTTTCCGTCCTTCGGATTCTTACCCACGCTGACGCGTGAGTTGTCAAGGAGAATGACTGTCCCTGAATATCCTGCAAAACGCACCCAGTAGAGCGCAGACTCGAAAAAATACCGGGCAGTTGTACGATTGATCGGAGTGTGAATCTGGTATTGCCTGAGGTTTCCAATTCGGGAATTCACTCCCGTGATCCAGTCAAGCAGAACTTGACCAGCGTAATTCCCGGAGAGGTCATTTTCCTTTTCCATAATGCAAAGGTGTGTCATGGCAATCCGAAATGCTCGAGCCATCCGCGGGTTCTTCGTGACCTCCGTTTCCAGCGCTGGACGCAATTCAAGCAGGACGGTTCTCGGTTCCACGCCATTAACCCTCGCCACTGCGCCGACAACATCGGGTGTAATGGCCGGATCAATACCTTCGACCAAGAAAGATCTTCGGTCTAGCAGGTTGAGCACTACGCATCGGGCAAGGAGACGCCAGTCGAATTGCAACGCCATTCCGAAAAATACGTCCTGAGGCATGTGCACACGACGCGAGATCGCGTCCAATCTTGTGAACAGGTACCCTCGGTCTTCGCTAACAGCCTTCAATTGCTCGGAGAGTTCGTGCCTGCATTCCTCGGCCGTTACCGCGATTTTTACAGCTGAACCTCCGTCCCTGATGTAGTCGGACAGGTACTCGCGATCCAACAGTTCAATCCATTTGGCGATCCTGATCGTGTTCGTCATTTGGCTTCCGCTCCAAAGCGGATGCCGTAATATTCCGCATCTCCGTGGGGGCCAATGAAGGTAAACAGATCACTCGAACGCGTCCGCGCACCTGTCGAAGACGGAAAAGCGACCTTTGCTCCGCTTCTGGTTTCATGCGGACCATCGGAGTCCAAGATGTACAGATCGCGGGCAAAGTCCGTCCGATTGTATTCGGCGGCACTTCCGGGCAGTGATGTCATCAGCTTGTAAATTCTGATCAGCGGAACCACCGGCCTTTGGTCGTCGAAAAAGGTGCCCTGCGACTTTCGACGTGCCCTCTTCGGTCCTTCTACATCACGATATACTTGGTATAACGACTCCAGGAAGCGCGCGGGAGTAAAGCCGCTTTTTCTCTTCTGGTTCGCCAAAAGCAGGTTTGCCAGGAATGACGGCCTGACAGTAGCAACTTTCTTCTTGTCCAACCTGACCGCGCACTCCTTTGGATTGATGCGCAGCAAGGAGGGATACGAAACGAGAAAATCGTCCCTTTCGTTGATTATCAATCCCTTCTCATTGGCAGCTTCCTTGAGTGCCAGTATGAACTGACCGCCAAAGAAATCCGCTTCCTCTTCCTCCGAATACGGCCAACTTAAAGTGGCATTCGACACGTCCTGTTCGAGTTCACGAGCGACTTCGTGCAATTTGCTCCTGCAACGCTTGATTGCCGAAACGTTTCCGGTCTGAGCAGCCTTCATTAGTGCTCGAGCTTGCGAGACCACTCTGGCAGCAGACTTTCGGGCGTCTTCCGCCGCTTGTTCGGTCTCGTTGCAGGCTTGTTCAAAATCGGCCACTGGGCTGCTCCCGACTCGTTCAAAACGAGCCGCACAATAGGTTTGCTCAAATTTTCAGTCAAGGAGTCAGGAGATGGCGATGGCGAACAGATCAGCAATTTGCTTCCCTGGATATTTCGTGTATTTGCGCGACTGCGTTACCAAGTCGATGTACCTGACACATGTGTCCGCGCGAGCGGGCGGCCAGGTTCCTTCCCCGACATTGAAAACGTCTTCAGGGAATGCCGCACAGGGCGGTGTTTCAACCGAAATGCGGCAAAAGGAAGTGATCATGCCCACCGGTAAAGTCAAATGGTTCAACCAAGTCAAGGGATACGGTTTCATTCAGCCAGAGGATGGCTCCAGGGACGCTTTCGTCCACATCAGCGCCGTCGAGCGGGCTGGTCTGTCCACGTTGAACGAAGGACAGAAGGTGTCCTACGAACTCGTTCCCGGACGGAACGGCAAGATGTCCGCTGAAAACCTCACTCTCGCCGACTAACGCCACGCCGTCTCCGGCTGGCCGCGCTGCTCGGGAGAACGGAGGTCAAATCCCGAAGAGTTTCAACTCTTCGGGAGATTTCCGATCCCCGGGTCATGCTTCGGTTGGCAAGCAATGCACCGATAATCCGGCGGTAGGGATACCTTTCCGGAATGTTGCTGAATCCGGGGCACGTGAAACCGCAAGTGCC
Organism: Paracoccaceae bacterium; assembly: GCA_026707935.1. Classification (GTDB taxonomy): domain Bacteria; phylum Pseudomonadota; class Alphaproteobacteria; order Rhodobacterales; family Rhodobacteraceae; genus JAPPHA01. The sequence goes on along the minus strand of JAPOVX010000321.1, from coordinate 56,433 downwards.
ACCGCGCCACCTGTCAATACCGTCCCAACCATCCGGAAAAAGCCTGGGCAAACACGATGACGAGCAGCATCCGGAGAATGTGGTGAGTTGCCACGAACGCGATGTCGGATCCGGCGGCGAGTGCAATGACCGGTATCTCCGGTTGCCCGCCGGGCAGGAACGAAAGCAACGCGTCCAGTGGCTCCAGGCGGAGTGCGCGAACAACAATGAATATCATTGTCACGCTCACGACACCGACAATCGCGGTGTACGCGACACCGGCGACCACGTATTTCCGCAGCTCTTCGGACGTCATTCCCGAATACCTGGCCTCGACTGCCAATCCGATGATGAACTGGGCGATCAGGATCATTTCGGCCGGAGGCCGTGAGTTGATCAAACCGGACAGCGTACAGAACGCAGTGAGAATCAACGGTCCGATTATCGAAGATCCGGGAATACCGATGCGTGCAGCGATCTGCCAGCCTCCGATCCCGGCAAGGATCATGATCGCGATTTCGTGCAATGGTATGTCAATGGCCGGCTTGCCGGGCGGGCGGTTCAGGTCCAGCCCCCAGAACAACGTGATCGCAAACGGTACCAGGGAGGAGATCATCAGGACCCGCGTCGCGTGAATGAGTGACATCGCCCGCACGTTTCCGCCCGCCTGCTCGCCAAGATTCAGCATGTCCTGGAGGCCTCCCGGCATCGCAGCGTAGAAAGCCGTTTGCCGATCGAACCCGATTCACCTGAAAAGCAGAACCCGGTTAGTCCGATCACCAGGATGAATGGCGGGATGAAAACGAGTGACCTTGCCATGTCCGGAATGTTGGCGACAATCTCCGGCGTAAAGGTTGTTCCGATTGCGACGCCCAGAAACGTAAGGACAAAAATGCCGAATTGACCGAGATCCTGCAGGCACAAACCGGCCAGTAACACGACAAGGCAGCCGGCCATCGGCCCCAGCAGGAGAGGCAAAGGCATTCCGAGAACCAGGAAGGTCGCTGCGCCCGCGGCAGACGCGAGCAGCGCCCGGAGGCGTTGACCAGCCAACAAGACGGGCTCCCTTCCCGGTTTGCCAGCGCAGTCAATATGCCGACAAGGTCCCTGGCGCAAACGCTCTTATACTTGGGGAGCTGCTTCCCGATGCGCCGGTGCCTGCGGTTCAGACGTCGGCCACGGCACAACGAAACAAGCTGACGGCAATATGGGCGTGGGGAGACGTTACAGCGATACGGCGGGCGTGCAGCGAGTCTGGCTGCTGAACTAGCGGGTGGAAGTCCCGCCGGCGCAATTCTTGGTTTGGCGCCGTAGCATGTCCCACGGGTACGGGGGTGACCCTGTGCCTGCGAGCTGGGATGTAGAAAGCCATCGTGGGCTTGGCTGGAGCAAGGCTCCAACCCGGTCCGGTCAGTCAGGATGGCGAGCGAACCGAAGGGCCGTAGCGAAAGCGAACGATCGATGATGCGACGAAAATTCGCCCCCACATGGAAGCTGACTTGTGGGGATATTGGAGGATGCCAAGGGTCAGCCTGCTACCCGATGGCTAGCACCGGTGCGGAAGAACCGAGGTGAGCACGCACCGGGTCCCCCGGCGTAGAGACGGCGGCAATCCGGGAAAGTTCAGCAGTGAAAGAACGGAAGGTGAGGAGGACAGACAGGATGTTGTGACCCTCGAATGTCAAGGATCGCGCCTATAACCGCGAGTGCGGGAAATGGTGCGGAGTTCTCCTGACTGGCGGATGAGGTCGATTAAGCGGTGATGGGCGGGACAACACAACCCGGCTGGAGCGAGGACCTCTGGGCTCAGGTGGCGAAGGTGGCAGGTCATGACGGGACCCAGAGCCCGGTGCTGACCGAGAATACCATCCGGATTGAAGGATGGTGCTGTCGAGCCGAAAAGGGCGGCGCAAACGCGGGATGCTGCCACGGGCATGGCCGGGTCAGCCTTAAACGTGGCGGATGTCGCGGAAGGCACCGTACCGAACTCCATTGGGGTGCCTGGTGCTTGAAGCCGTACCCGGGAAAACCGGACGTACGGAATTTCAGGGGGGGTGCTGGAAACGTGACCTGTGGTGCGCGCGCCAGTGCCCTACCCGACCGGGGCGACGAGTTGCGCCCGCAGTTTCTTGTCCTCCGCGCAGGTTTCATAGAACGGACGAGCAGTTCGTCGGCCAGGAGAAATTCCGCGTCCGGCTGCGGAAAAACCTGGACGTCTGGTAGGCTACCGGTCACCGAAACTATTGCCCCGCGCGGATCTAATCGTGCGGGATCGCCAGGCTATTGCTTGACAATCCCCTCAACAGGCACAAGGGAGACAGGGAAATGGACATGCGAGTCGGTCTGCCGTCGTGTCGGTCAGGTGTATACGTGCATATATCAGGCGAACCAGAATCAGAAAATTGCGGGCAATCCTGAAGGATGGCCGATCACGACCGAGCGCGGTAACCGAATTCGTGAAACAACGATACGATGATACAGGGATGTCTTGCACAAGTATCACGGGTGCATCGACCGGAGGGATCGGCGATCGGGAATCCCTTTGCCGGGGCCTGCCGATCCGCGTTCAGGGAATTGATTTAGGGAATAAGGCATCCGAAAGGGGCAATAAACGGCGTTCGTCGGCGGAAGAATCGATCCGCGTAAGCTGAATCGGCGATCCCGCCCCTTTTTGCTCGGGAGAAAGATCATGATGCGAATTGGGTTGTTTTACGACGGGAGTTATTTTGCGCGCGTCAGCAACTTCTATCGTTATCACCATCAGCGAAGAGCCCGGATCTCGATCGCGGGATTTCACGACTTTCTTCGCCACGAGGTGGCGCGTCAAACCGGGGTCGCACCCCGTTTTTGCCAGATCGTGGAAGCGCACTACTATCGCGGCCGGTTTTCAGCTGAAGAAGTTGAAAAACGCGGAAAGCTCCTCGGAGAACGAAAATTCGAAGATGCGCTGATGAAGGCGAGAGTGATGACGCACTTCATTCCCGTGGCAACCTTTGAAGACGGCAGAGCGCGTGCACGCGGCGTCGACATCCTGCTGGCCCTCGACGCCTACGGGGCAGCCGTTTCCGGAAAGACGAACTTCATCGTGTTGATCACCGGAGACGGCGACTTCGTTCACCTGGTCGAAAGGCTGAACGCTCTGGACTGCCAGGTGATGGTCACGGCATGGGACATGCAGTCCGCGGACGGTATGCTTACCCTGCGCACTTCGCAGGCCCTCCTCGACGCGGTTCCCTATCCGGTCATGATGCAATCTCTGGTCGATGATGAAGTCCGGAAAGATGATGCGTTGATCAACCAGATTTTCATGGAAGAACAGCCGAGGGTCAGCTTCGAAAGTCCTCCGGGTGTTGCGGACGGCCACGGTCGACCGGAACCGCACGTTCTGGACGGAGGGGATGGCGAGGAAACCGAGGCCGAATGGGCTACGGGCATCGTCGTCAACCTTCCGGCCGGGCGCGACTTTGGTTTCATCAAGCCCGACTACGGTGACGAGAACCTCTTTTTTCACGCGACCTGGATGGAATTCGACGGGGTTGTCGACGCCCGCGAAAAATTCAACGACCTAAGGGTTGGCGACAGGGTGGAATTTGACATTGGACGAAATCCCAAGACGGGCCAGCCCACCGCCACCAACGTGACCGTCGTCAGTTGAGACCGGGCAGGACGATTTGCGGCACGCGCCGACACGAGACCGGAAGAAATCACGATGCCGCGAGTCATGTGGCTGTCGGGATACCTTCGGGGAATTGACCAAGACTGGGTTCCAGTGAATCGGGGCAGGTATGGCTTCGCCGCCGTCGCTTTTCGACATGCGAAAACTGGCAATGCAACGTGCCAGGACAGCGAAGTCCCCGGAATCGGCGTGGTTTCTTCACGAATACGCCGCAAAACAAATTGCCGACCGGTTGGAAGCGATCAACCGGGACTTCCTCCGTCCGGCGATCGTGGGATGGAGAGCAGGCGATTGGCGGAGTCGGATTGGTCTTTCCCACCGATGCACATGCGTACCCGACGACCAGGATCTTTCGTTGAATGATGACGAACATGATCTGGTCATACTGGCGCTGTCGCTGCACTGGTCGAACGATCCGGTCGGGCAATTGATCCAGGCACGGCGGGCCCTGGAACCCGACGGGCTGTTTCTCGCGGTACTGTTCGGAGGACGGACTCTGTTCGAACTGAGGACTGCACTGGCCCACGGCGAAAGCCGGATCGAAGGAGGGATCAGCCCGCGCGTCGCGCCGATGGGTGACATTCGGGATCTCGGCGACCTGGTTGCGCGGGCGGGTCTTGCCCTGCCGGTTGCCGACAGTGACGACCTGCAGGTCACCTACGAATCGCCGCTGGTGTTGATGAGGGACCTGCGCGCCATGGGCGAGACAAACGCCATGGCCGATCGTCGAAAAACCTGCTTTCGGCGGGATACGCTCGCAACGGCGATCGGCCACTACGAGGATCAATTTGGTGACGGTTCGGGTCGTGTCATGGCAACGTTCGAAATGATCTTTCTGTCGGGTTGGGCACCCCACGAAAGTCAGCCCCAACCACTTCGTCCGGGACGTGCGACGACCCGCCTGGCTGATGCCCTGGGCACGGAGGAACATCGTGGACCGGGTGGCCCGCGGCGGAACCGGGATTCTTGGCAGGGATGCGCGGTTGGCGGACTCGATGCGTGATCAGGAAGAGCCAAGACGGGTGCCGGAGATGAACCCGGGTTCGTTCGCGCGGCCGATTCATGGGGGACTCGATCATCCGCCTGTCCGGGCGGGAAAAATCGGGGTCGTGATTGCCAATCTCGGAACTCCGGACGCAACCGGTTACTGGCCCATGCGGAGATACCTGGGCGAGTTTCTCTCCGACCGGCGAGTCATCGACTATTCACCCTGGTTTTGGCAGCCCCTCCTGCAACTCGTCATCCTGACAAGGAGACCGTTTTCGTCCGGAAATGCCTACAGGCTGATCTGGAACCGGGAACTGGATGAAAGCCCGTTGCTCACGACCACGCGAAACCAGGCGCACAAGTTGGCCGAGGCTTTCGCCGGCGATGACAGGATTCTGGTCGATTTCTGCATGCGATACGGGAATCCATCGACGGAAAATGTGCTTCGTTCCATGTGCGACCGGGGATGCACGAGGATTCTGTTCTTTCCGCTCTACCCTCAGTACTCGGCGACGACGACTGCGACGGCAGTTGACCAGGCCTTCCGGGCGCTGATGACGATGAAATGGCAGCCCGCATTTCGTACGGCTCCACCTTATCACGACCACCCGCTATACATAAATGCACTGGCCAACTCGGTCAGGAAATCCTTGGGTGACGAGCTTCCCGACGCCCTGGTATTGTCTTATCACGGGCTTCCCGAACGGTATCTGACCGAAGGCGACCCATACCATTGCCATTGCCAGAAGACTTCGAGGCTTCTGACGGAAAGCCTGGGGTGGCCGCCCGAGATCGTGCGAACCTGCTTCCAGTCGCGTTTCGGCAGCGAGGAGTGGCTGAAACCCTACACGGTGGACGAAGTTTCACGGCTCGCAAAAGGCGAACGAAAAAGGATTGCGGTACTTGCGCCGGGATTTGCCGCTGACTGTGTGGAAACCCTGGAAGAAGTTGACAGCGAAATCCGCGAGGCATTTCAGGACGCGGGCGGGACGAGGTTTTCCTACATTCCGTGCTTGAACGATTCCCCGGATCACATCCGATTACTGGCCGATATCGTGACGACCGAGCTTTCGGGCTGGATTTGAGCCGGACGCCTCAGAGCCAGTCCCTGAGGAGGGGAACCAGCGGCCGGTCTGCCGGTGGCATCGGATAGTCGCCCAGCTCCGCTTTCCCGACCCACGAAAGCTGCTGACCTTCACGGGGGTTGGCCACGCCTTCCCATTTTCGGCAGGCAAAAAGGGGCATCAGCAGGTGAAAAGACTCATAGGAATGCGAGGCAAAGGTCAGGGGCGCGAGACAACTCTTCCATGTATGAATTCCCAGTTCTTCCTCAAGTTCACGAACGAGTGCCTGCTCCGGCGTTTCGCCGGCCTCGAGTTTCCCTCCCGGGAACTCCCAAAGGCCCGCCAGAAACCCGCCCTCCGGCCGGCGCCCCAGCAGGACTCGGCTATCGCGGTCGATGAGAGCAACGGCCGAGGCGACGACAAGTTTCATGACCGGTAGTCGGCGTTGATTTCGACATACCTCTTGGAAAGGTCACAGGTCCAGACGGTGGCTGCCGAAGACCCCACGCCGACATCCGCCACGATCCTGATTTCGGGCTGCCTCATGTAGGCGGCCAGGGTTCTTTCGATCTCGTCGGGCGGGCATGCCGACTCACCACCCGATGCGACGAGCGTGTCGCCCATGCTGATGGTCAGGCGGTCCGGGTCCACGGCCTCGCCCGACTTCCCGATCGCCATGACAATTCGGCCCCAGTTCGGATCTTCGCCGGAAATGGCCGTCTTGACCAACGGCGAGTTGGCGATGGCCATCGCCACACGTTTTGACGACTCGGGCGACGCGCCGCCGCGGACCTCGATTTCGACAAATTTCGTTGCTCCTTCACCATCGCGGATCACCTGTTGGGCTAGATCAAGCATGACGCATTCGAGGCCGGCGCCGAATGAATCCAGGACCGCAGGATCCCGTTCCGAAACCTCGACTCCGCTTCGTCCGGTTGCCGCGACGATCAGAGTGTCGGACGTCGATGTGTCGCCATCGACCGTCGTGCTGTTGAATGTCGCCTCGTTGGCGGTCCCCACCAGCCTTTGCAGGAGATCCTGGTCGACCTTTGCGTCCGAAAAGACAAAGGCCAGCATGGTCGCCATGTCCGGTGCGATCATCCCTGAACCCTTGGCGATTCCGGCGATGCAGATTTCACGGTCGCCGAGCGGAATTCTGCGGCCGGCGCCCTTCGGAAATGTATCTGTCGTCGTGATCGCGGCGGCGGCCCTTTCGAACCCGTCTGGGCGTCGTTCGGCACCATGCGCAAGGTCAAGCCCGTCAAGCGTTGCGAGAACACGTTCAACCGGCAACCGCTCGCCGATGACACCGGTAAACGCCGTAAACACGCGTCGAGCGGACGTTCCGAGTTTCCGCCCCAGTGCAGAAGCCGTGAGCTCGACGCAATCGCGGCCGTGCGTGCCGGTGAACGTGTTGGCGTTCCCGGCACAGGCCAGAAGCCCAAATGGTCCGCTTTGGTCTGTCCGGGCGGCGAGGGCGATTTTCTTCTCGCAGTCGCGAACCGATTCCGAACGTGTTGAAGACCGGGTGAATACCCCGGCCACGGAGCTGCCCGGTGCGATCGATGCGACCATGACATCGTCACGTCCGTGGTAACGGACCCCGCTGGCGCCGGTTGCGATCGTAACTCCGTCAATGGCAGGCAATTCGGGAAATCCGCCGACCGGAGCAAGTGGCGAAACGGCGGATGACTGGTCTGCCGGAATTTCCTTGGTCATGATTCCCTCCCGTCAGACCGCAGCACGTGCCTGCGGGCCAACCGGTCAGTTTGGCTGCAGGATTTCCAGGTTTCTGACCAGCCCGTGGTCGATTGACTGGTCGAGACGTTCGATTTCCGCGCCGGTCGTGAGCTCGATGAGTACAGTCTCAACCGCTTTCCCGGCGATAAACTGTTCGATCTCCTGGCGTGCATCCTCGAGGGAGGGAATCGGGCGATCACGTTTGCCTTCGAGCAGGATGATGTGCCACCCGAACTGGGACTGGACCGGGCCTGAAATCTCTCCCACGGACAGGACTTGCACGGCTTGTTCGAACGCCTTGACCATCTGGCCTTCGCCAAACCATCCGAGGTCTCCGCCGTCAGGCCCCGAAGGTCCGGTCGACCGTGCCTTGGCGGTCTCAGCGAAGTCCGCTCCTGCACGCAATTCGCCGAGAATTTCCCCGGCTTCTTCGGCAGATGCGACAAGTATGTGCGACGCCTTGAACTCCTGCTGGGGATCGGAAAGAACATACCGATCTTCGTAGACCGCCCTGACCCGTTCCTCGGTGACCATTCCGGCCGAAATCGCCGAGATCGTTTCTTCGGCCTTTCCCGTCCGCGCCAGGTTTTCACCCAGGAATTTCAGTGCCGGCAGTCGGCTCTCGCCGTAGTTGGCAAGGAGGCTGTGGTGGATCAATTGCTCGAGAATGCTGTTGTAGAGACTCCGGTGGTCGACCTGGTCGTACCGCGGGGGCAGTTGGCTGGCAAAAGCGATGATGTGGCCGAGGAGAATCTCGTCTCCGTTCACACGTGCCACGACGGTATCGCCTCCCGGGGCCAGCGCCCCGTCGTCAGAGGCCTGGCCGAGGAGTGTTGCAGGAACCATGATCAGGCCGGAAATCACGGCCAATTTCGACAGGACCCTTCGGATCATCATTATTTCCTCCGGCCTTCCGGCAATTTCGAATTCGCTTACAAACCGTTCAAATGCCACGCCATGCCGCGGCGTTGACAGGGTGAGGCGCCGTCCTTACATGCGTGTCACGTATCAGGACGAAACCATCCGGCGCCCGAGGGCCTCTTAAGGTGTCGCAGGAATTCAGGCAATAGAGCGCTGGCGTTTATCTGTTTCATTGCTGCGTCACTGTCGGCCGATGGACCGGTCCGCGGGTAGCCATTCGAGGTGCCGATGATAGGAATTCAATCCGTTACGCGAAAGCTGTTCGGAACCGCCAACGACCGCAAACTCCGGAGCGTACGATCAATCGTGGACCGGGTCAGCGCCCTCGAGTCCGAATTCAGCCTTCTTGCCGACGGCGAGATCATTGCCCGTACCGAGACTTTCCGGAACCGCTTCAACCAGGGAGAGGCGCTGGATGAACTGTTGCCGGAGGCCTTTGCCAACGTTCGCGAGGCATCGAAGCGCGCACTTGGATTGCGTCCTTTCGATGTCCAGGTCGTGGGAGGCATTTTCCTGCATCGCGGCGACATTGCCGAGATGAAGACCGGCGAAGGCAAGACCCTGGTCGCAACCATGCCTGTTTATCTCAACGCGCTGACCGGGCGTGGCGTTCACGTGGTGACCGTCAACGACTACCTGGCCAGGCGGGACGCCGAGTGGATGGGCAAGATCTACAGCGCGCTTGGCCTGAAGACCGGTGTTGTCTACCCGGGAATGGAAGAAGCGGACAAGCAGACGGCCTATGGGGCCGATGTGACCTATGCGACCAACAACGAGCTGGGATTCGACTATCTCAGGGACAACATGAAGTCCGAGCTCACGCAGATGGTTCAGCGCGATCTCCATTTCGCGATCGTGGACGAAGTCGACTCGATCCTGATCGACGAGGCGAGGACGCCGTTGATCATATCGGGGGCTTCGGAAGACCGGTCCGACCTCTACGTGTCGGTCAACAAGCTGATCCCTGATCTCGACGAAAGCAGCTATACGATTGACGAGAAAACACGGTCGGTCACCTTGACGGACGAGGGCAATGAACGGGTCGAGGCCCTGTTGCATGACAAGGGACTCCTGCCCGCCGAACAGTCGCTTTACGATCCCGAAAGCACGACGCTCGTCCACCACATCAACCAGGCCCTGAGGGCCCGGCTGCTGTTCCGGAAGGAGAAGGACTATATCGTCCGCAACGGCGAAGTCATGCTGATCGATGAATTCACCGGCCGCATGATGCCGGGCCGAAGGCTTTCGGACGGACTGCACCAGGCGATCGAGGCAAAGGAAGGCGTTTCCATCCGCGCCGAGAATGTCACCCTCGCCTCGGTGACATTCCAGAACTACTTCCGGCTTTACGACAAGCTCGCAGGCATGACCGGCACGGCCATGACCGAGGCCGAGGAATTCGCCGAAATCTACGGGCTCGGCGTTGTGGAGGTTCCGACAAACAAGGAAGTTGTCAGGACCGACGAAAACGATGCGGTGTACCGCACGACCGAAGAGAAATACCGCGCCATCGTCGCGGAAATTGCCCGTGCGCACGCCAACGGGCAACCCATCCTCGTCGGCACCACGTCGATCGAGAAGTCCGAATACCTGTCTTCCTTGCTGACGGACGGCCGTTACCTCAAGGATCTCGCGAAACGGTTCGACGGACTGGCGGAGTCAACCAAGGACAATGATGTCGCGGCGGATTACCGGGCGGACGCGTCGGCACTGGCGAAGCTGGCGGGACGAAAGGACAAGATACCCCACAACGTTCTGAACGCGCGGTTTCACGAGGAGGAAGCCAATATCATCGCTGACGCGGGAGTGGCGGGGGCAGTGACGATCGCCACGAACATGGCCGGACGAGGGACGGACATCCAGCTTGGCGGGAATTTCGAGATCCGGCTGCAGCGCGCGATGGATGCGAAGGGTGAAGGCGAAACGGATGCGGGCGTCCGTGCAGGCGTCGAATCGGAAATCGCGGTCGGCCGTGAAGTGGCGCTTGCGAACGGCGGGTTGTACGTCCTGGCCACGGAACGCCACGAGAGCCGTCGGATCGACAACCAGTTGCGTGGCCGGTCGGGAAGACAGGGTGATCCGGGACGAACGGCTTTCTTCCTGTCTCTCGAGGATGACCTGATGCGGATCTTCGGGTCCGAGCGGCTGGACAAGGTCCTGAAGTCGCTCGGTATGGAAGAAGGCGAAGCCATCGTCCACCCCTGGGTCAACAAGTCGCTCGAGAAGGCTCAGGCAAAAGTCGAAGCCCGGAACTTCGACATCCGCAAGCAACTGCTTCGATTCGACGACGTGATGAACGATCAGCGCAAGGCGATCTTCGAACAACGCCGTGAAGTCATGCAGTCGGCAGATGTTTCGGAAGTCGTCCAGGACATGAGGCACCAGGTGGTCGATGACCTTGTCACGACCCACATTCCACCAAAATCGTATTCCGACCAGTGGAACGGCGCGGGCCTGGAAGCGGACGTGAAGCGAATTGCGGGACTGGAGCTGCCGGTCGCCGAGTGGTGTTCAGAGGATGGTGTCGACGATGAAGTCCTTCGGGAACGGCTCTACGACGCGAGCGATGAATTCATGGATCGGAAAGCCTCCGAATTCGGCGGTGACGGAATCCGCAACGTCGAAAAGCAGGTCCTGTTGCAGACCATTGACCGAAAGTGGAGGGAACACCTGACGACGCTCGAGCACCTTCGATCCGTAATCGGGTTCAGGGGCTACGCGCAGCGCGATCCCCTGAACGAGTACAAGACCGAGGCCTTCGAATTATTCGGCGGGTTGCTCGACAGTCTCAGGGTCGATGTCACCACCCAGCTTGCCCACGTGCGTGTACTCACACCGGAGGAACGGGAAATGATTCTCGCGCGAATCATGAAAGAGCGACAGCGTACCAGTGAAGCCGGCGGGCCCGGCGAACGTCCCCGGCCCAGGGTCGTCAACCGGCCGCCTCCGGTGATGGCGAAGGCGATGGCAGGACAGGACCGGAACCAGTCCCGGGAGGGATTCGTGGAAAGCGATCCCTCGACCTGGGGTCGGCCGGGCCGGAATGCCCCCTGCCCGTGCGGTTCAGGCAAGAAATTCAAGCATTGTCACGGCAGATTCTGAGACCGTGCATACCCGGCATCCCGAGTATTCCAAGACATTTGCGAGCGTTTCCGGCACTGCCGGTCGTCCCGACGGTCGAAATGGAATGCCGGAATCATGGCCCGGCGGCCAACCGGGATTTCCGCGTCTTGCGGTGACCCGAATCCAGTTCGGCGGGTCGATCGGAATCAGAAAAAAATGAAGCGGAATTCGGAATGACGGAATCGGTTGAAATGCGCCTGATCGTTCACGATTCCCGGCGTTGCCAGCTCGGCGAAGGCCCCCTGTGGCATCCCGAACGTAAACAGCTGTACTGGTTCGACATTCTCGGGAAACGGTTGTTGAGCCGGACGGAATCCGGTGAGCTGAGCTGGCAGTTCGACGAGCACGTATCCGCTGCCGGATGGATCGACCGGGACACGCTCCTGATCGCTTCCGAATCCGCGCTGTTCACATTTGACCTGAATGACGGGGTGCGTGTCTCGACGGTTTGCGAACTGGAAGCCGACAACAGCGGTACGCGGTCGAACGACGGGCGGGCTGATCCCTGGGGCGGCTTCTGGATCGGCACGATGGGAAAGGGCCACGAGGCTGCGGCCGGCGCCATCTATCGGTGGTACGGGGGAGAACTCCAGCGGCTGTACGCCGATATCGCCGTATCGAATGCCATCTGCTTCTCCCCTGATCGGGCCTGCGCGTATTTCACGGATTCGCGTGACGGGCGGATCATGCGACAGGAACTCGAACCCGAAGAGGGGTGGCCGGTCGGAGAACCACGGGTATTGATCGACGTAAGCCGTGAATCTTTCGGGGCCGATGGGATGGTGGTCGATTCTGAAGGTTGTCTATGGAATGCCCGCTGGGGTGATCACCGGGTCGCACGTTATGCGCCGAACGGCGTTCTCGAAATGACAGTCGTGTTTCCCACTCCGCAGGTGTCGTGCCCGGCCTTCGGCGGCGAGGATTATGGCACCCTGTACGTGACGACTGCTGCAACCGGCCTCGATGATCCGGACGGCCATGCGGGACAGACCTACGGGGTCACGGGCGTCTTCGGTATTGCAGGCCTTCCGGAGCACCGGGTGGATCTTTGACGCAGCCGGTCACATGGAAACCTGGCACCATCTTCATGTTCGCCCAGGCCAGGGGCCGCCGTGACACCATGGGCGACTTCGATGGCATTGCCGGCATCGTTCCGCTCCCCGCATCTTCCGGAAGAGATGGGTCCGATCAAATGCGATTGATTTCGCGCACATGCGATGCCGCCTTTCAAGACGAGGTGATCCCTAGACGGACTGGACGACATGCCCGTCGGTGTAGCGAAACCCGGGAAAGGCAAGAGGTGCATGGGTGTCGCCGTCGCGCTGGTCCCGTGCTCCGCACTGTTCGAGTCCCGTGCGCGTGGCGACACGATCGGCGAATTTCGTCGGGTGGTTCCCAGGTGCCGACAGGCAGCAAGTTCGTACCGTGCATGAACACCAAGCCAAGATCCTGAGAACTTCGCCGGCGTGCCGAGGCATCCATTCGATCAGGGAAATCCAGTGACGTGCGATGCTACCTTCCGGGAATTGCTGTGCGCAGATACGGACTCGATGGCGCCGGAAAGACCGATGCCAGGGCAGGGCGACTCCTCGCTTGTGCGATGGGCCATCCTGGTCGGAGTCATGGTATGATGGTCCGATTCCAGCGCATCACGGCATGGGTGCCGAAAAGGAGAAGCGACTGATGACAGATCACCCGATATTTCCGGACCTCAAGGGGCAATCCGTATTTGTGACCGGCGGAGGATCCGGGATTGGTGCGGCCCTCGTCGAGGGCTTTCTTCAGCAAGGGGCCAAGACCGCGTTTATCCAGAGGTCCGACGCAGAAGACTTCTGTGACCGGATGGAGGATTCCTGCGGGTCGCGCCCGATGTTCATCCGTTGCGACGTTACTGACATCGGGGCACTGCAGAAGGCGATCGCGGAGACTTCCGCGATCCAGGGTCCGATTACGGTCCTGGTCAATAATGCCGCAAACGATCAGCGGCACAGGGCAGAGGACGTGACCGAGGAATTCTGGGATGCGTCCCAGGCTGTCAATCTCAAGCCCTATTTCTTCACCTGCCAGGCAGTCATACCGGAAATGCGTGGGGCGGGAGGCGGTTCCATCATCAATTTTTCATCGATTTCCTACATGATGGGAAACAGCGGATACCCGAGCTATGTGACGGCCAATTCGGGAATAACCGGGCTGACGCGCGGCCTGGCGCGCGAATTCGGAGGTGCGGGGATTCGAGTCAATGCCGTCGCCCCTGGCTGGGTGTTGACCGACAGGCAAAAACGGCTTTGGGCGACCCCGGAGTCGCTCGCCAGCCATCTTGCGCGGCAGTGCATCAAGGAACATCTGGTCGAGACCGACATCGTCGGGGGCGTGCTGTTCCTGGCGTCATCCGCAAGCCGGATGATGACCGGACAGGTCCTGGCAATTGACGGGGGCGTTGTCGTGACCGGCTGATCTCCAGGCGGCGTGATCCTGGAAATCGCGTGGCAACGGATCACGTACGGCGGACCGGGTGGTGCGGCCCCTGAATCGCGGGGGAACGCGAATGCCGCCTGCCGTCGACGTCGGGATGGGCCACGACGGGAGTTCAAAATGGATGGTCCCGTGACGCAGAGTTTCGGAGTTCTCGGGAACGGTGAATCCGTCAGGCGCGCATGTGTTGGTACGGACGGCATTTCCGCGTCGATCATCACCCTTGGTGCAGCCGTTCAGGACCTTCGTCTTTCCGCTGTGGACCATCCGGTGGTTCTCGGCTTTCCGGCACTTGACGGATACATTGAGAATCCGTCCTGTTTCGGGGCGACGGTCGGGCGATACGCCAACCGGATATCGAACGGGCAGGTACGGGTTGAAGGGCGATTGATCCACCTCGACCGCAACGAACATGGGCGTCAGACGGTGCACGGAGGACGGGAGGGTTCTGCGACCCGAAACTGGCGGATCATCGACCACGGCAGGACACATGTTTCGCTCGCCGACCGGCTTCCGGACGGTCACATGGGATTCCCCGGGACGCTCGAAGTCACGCTGACCTACAGGGTGATCCCGCCAATGGACCTGGAACTGGAATTCCACGCGGTTACGACTGCGGCCACGCCGTGCAGCTTCGCCCACCACAGCTACTTCAACCTGGACGGATCGCAAACGGTCCTGGATCACGAGCTTCAGGTCGATGCGGAGCATTACCTGGAGTTGGACACCGACAAGATTCCGACCGGCGCCGTCTTGCCGGTTGAATCGACGCCATTCGACTTTCGCTCGCTTCGCCCGCTCGCGCAGGGCGGAATCCCGTTTCCCCATGACCACAATTTCTGCCTGTCCCGGGACCAGCAACCGATCCGGCCGGTCGCCTTGCTCAAGGGACCGGGTTCCGGCCTTGAAATGGAAATCGAAACCACGGAACCCGGCCTGCAGCTTTGCCACGGCGCCATGACATCCACGCGGAGTCCCGGCCTTGGAGGATCGCCGTATGGTCCACACGCCGGAGTTGCCCTCGAGCCACAATGCTGGCCTGACAGCCCGAACAGGCCCGACTTTCCGCCTGCAATTCTTGTGCCCGAAAGCGAATACCGTCAGACGACGCGGTTTCGATTTCAGAGGTTCGGGCTCCCGGATTCAGGTTCGTGACGTAATCGGGTTTTCCTCATTCCCGGGCCGGTAAAACACGAGCGCCAGCAAATGGCAGGCGAACTCGCGCCGTTCGCCGAGAAGATCGCGATCGGGTTCCAGTTCGAGACCGTCTGAAGGAAAAGAACAATGACGAACTGGTACACGGCAGACTTCCACTTCGGACATGAGAACATCATCCGTTTCTGTGACCGGCCGTTCCGCGATTCAGGTCACATGGACACCGTATTGATCGAGAACCTGTGGTCCAGGGTTGGGTCCATGGACGATCTCTGGATCGTCGGTGACTTTGCGTTCGGACCAAAGGCCAAAGACGCGCCTTATCTTGAGAGCCTGTTCGGCCAGCTCCCCGGCGCGCGAAAACACCTGATCATCGGGAACCACGACCTGCAACCGACACTGGACCTCCCCTGGGACAGCGTTTCGCATCTCGCCGAGGTCCGGGACGGACCAAAAAAACGGGCACAAACGCTCTGCCACTATCCCATGATCACCTGGAACCGCGCACGCCGGGGTGCGCTCCAGATCTTCGGACATGTCCACAATAACTGGCTCGGGTCGCGCAACTCGGTCAATGTTGGCGTCGATGTCTGGGACTTCAAGCCGATGCGTTTTGAGGACATCGAAAGACGGGCCAGATCGTTGCCTGTGAACAAGCACTGGGTCGATGTCGAGCACAATGCAAGGGGGCCATGAGTCATGTCAGCAAAGCGAAGGCAAGCTGTCGCTGCCTGGACTCAAGTCTCAAGATCGGTTCGCCTGCCGTCGCAACAACGACGAAGAGGTCCATTCCCGAAGGTGCCGAAACAGTTCGCCTGCGGTTTCCGAAAGGAGTCCGCGTCGCGTTGCATGGCAACCGCGCATCTCCATGAAATCCATACAGTTGAATTCAGCGTACATATGGTACGATGAAATGATCGGTTGACGCTCCGTGTTCGTTCACGAGCCATTCGCTTCACAGCGTGCGAAATGCCAATGAGCGGGGCAAGGCTATCACTCGTCGCTGCGTGATCGAGCGTCGTCGGTGGGAAAATCGATCCTGTGCCGGTCGTTTGTCGCCGCCGACGGGCACTCAACGATTGCGCGAACGCGGTCTCTGGGCAGTGCCTCCATGCTTTCGATCCAATCGGGGCTTGCCACGAAGATGATGCCGTCTCGTTCGCCACCAGTTCAAGAATGATCACCTCGCCTTTGTGAGTACTTACTCAAGATCGAGAGACATATCCTGTATTTCCACTCAAGGACGCGTGGTTGCCGAATCTTTGGGTTGTTTTGACGGACGTTGTCCATCTTCCTATAATTCTGCAACTTGGGCCACTCCCGGATTTGCAAAAGGCTTCAGGGTACAATGAGATGACTGCGACGGTTACGAAAAGTTATGCACTCGTCGGTGACGCCGACAACGTTCGCTCGCTCGAGGACGACCAGTTTGAGGACGAGGTCGAAGACCAGTGGTTTTCGGCGACGATTCCGCGAAAGCAAATGAAGGCCTTGATGCGGCGCACGGACAGGGAGGCCGCGATTCACTTTGGCATCTGGGGTGTTCTGTTGATCGGGTCGGGTGCCGGCGCAGTGCTGACGTGGGGCACATGGTGGACGGTTCCGTTTCTTCTCTTCTACGGTGTGATGTACTCGATGTCGGATCACCAAGCCCACGAGGCGAGTCACGGCACGCCTTTCAGGACCAAGTGGCTCAACGACGCGCTCTACTGGCTCAACGGGTTCATGACGCTTCATGAAACCTATTACTGGCGGTGGAGCCATACCCGGCATCACACCGATACGCTTCACGTCGGGCGCGACCCCGAGATTGCGGTGATGGCGCCTGCCGACGTGGCCAAGCTCTTTCTCGACTTCTTCTTTGTTGTTTCGGGTTGGGTGCAGATCAGGAACATCGTCAAGCATGCATTTGGCCGAATCGAAGGCGACGGTGCACACT
Organism: Paracoccaceae bacterium; assembly: GCA_026707935.1. Classification (GTDB taxonomy): domain Bacteria; phylum Pseudomonadota; class Alphaproteobacteria; order Rhodobacterales; family Rhodobacteraceae; genus JAPPHA01. Next base: position 39,377 of record JAPOVX010000321.1, on the reverse strand, counting down.
TCATTCCCGATGGAGAACGCTGGAAGGTGGTATGGAACTCACGTGCCTATGTGATGGTCTTCGTGGCAACGGTTTGCGCAGCGGTGATCTGGCAGTCGTGGCTCCCGATCCTCTTGGTGGTGACTCCTCGCTTCTACGGCGGGTTTTTTCCGCAGTTCTTCAACATCACGCAACACGCGGGGTTGAGGGAAGACTGCTTGGATCACCGTCAGAATTGCCGCACGTTCCACACCAACCGGGTCTTCCGTTTCCTGTACATGAACATGAACTACCACGTCGAACACCACATGTTTCCGATGGTGCCGTTTCATCGGCTTCCCGCGATGCACGAGGCGATAAAGGACCAATGCCCACCGTCGTATCCCAGTGTCTGGGCCTGCTATGCGGAGATGATCCCGGCCATTCGCAAGCAGCTGACCGACCCCGACTATTTCGTCAAGCGGCCGCTTCCCGGTGACATGATCAGTGCCAAGTAATGCGACACCAGCCGGTCCGATTGACGCGTCAGCGGACACCGGAGGCCTGCCGAGCGGCCGAAAAGCGAGGGGGCACATCCCGTTTCGGATACTGTTTCAGGATCTGTCGCCGGCCACCCGTTCCACGAGCGCGATGAAATCCTGCGGGCCGGTGCGGTCGCGGGGCTCGGGTGCGGAGGTCCGGTGCCGGCAACCGGACAGTGCCGGCCCGGCCCGGTTTCCCGTGAGCGATTCCCTGTGGTCGGCGCAATGACGCCGACGCTCGACGCGACCCCACCTGGTTCAACGCCGGCCGGACGGGTTCAACATGCCCGGTTTCGTTTTCGTGAGCCCGGGTCTTCGGATTCAGGGGCGTGAATTCCCGGAGTCGGCGATTTCCCAGGTCGGGAAAAACAGTTCCTTTGGCGAGAGCGTAAAGATCTCGCATCCATCGGCGGTGACCCCGACACTGTGTTCGAACTGTGCGGACAGGGATCGGTCGCGCGTAACCGCGGTCCAGGCGTCGGACAGGATCTTTGTCTGCGGGCGCCCTGCGTTGATCATCGGCTCGACAGTGAAGAACATTCCTTCTTCGAGAACGTCCCCGGTGCCTTTCCTGCCGAAATGGAGAACATTGGGCGGTGCGTGGAAGACCCGCCCGAGACCGTGCCCGCAGAAGTCGCGAACGACAGAGCATCGGTTGGATTCGGCGTGGGACTGAATCGCCGCTCCGATGTCTCCGAAGGTGTTGCCGGGTCGAATCTGCTCGAGGCCCCGCATCAGTGAATCATGGGTGATCTCGATCAACCTGAGCGCCTTCCTTCCAGCTTTTCCGGCGATGTACATGCGTGAACTGTCGCCGTGCCAGCCATCGAGGATGCAGGTAACATCGATGTTGAGAATGTCGCCGTTGCGGAGGCGCCTTTCGGACGGGATTCCGTGGCAGACGACGTGGTTGATCGAGATACAGGACGACTTCGGGTAGTCACGGTAGCCGAGCGTCGCAGGCACGGCTCCGCGTTCCAGCATGAAGGTCTTGCACAGCGTGTCCAGGTAATCGGTCCGGACCCCGGGCCGCACGTGCTCGCCGATCATGTCGAGGACCTCGGCCGCCAACCGTCCCGCCCTGCGCATGCCCCCGAAATCGTCAGGGACATGTATGGGGATGCCCGAGCGCGTGACTCGCGGTCTCGGAGTTTCGCGTTGTCCCGGTCCCTTCACCTCGGTCACTCCGCCTGAAGCGCTTGCCGCTATCTGATCAGCCCCCGTACTGTGGTTCAGGATCAATCCACAGGCGCGGGCCGAGCGATATAGCCCGAGTCGAGATGCCTGTTCCATAGCAGAGCATGTCAACTCCTGCCGTTCGTGCCGCATCGTAGGCCCGGGCGTAGGCAGGATCGATATCCGCCGCCAGCCGAAACCGCCGGCAGTCCATTCGCTGCACGATGTAAACCATGACGGAACGATGTTCACGTGCCACCGCCGACAACTCACCGAGGTGGCGGGTTCCACGCGCCGTGACACTGTCAGGGAACTCGGCCAGGCCGGGTTCGCGGCAAAGATGCACGTTCTTGATTTCGACATAGGCGTCGGGCAGGCCGGGTTCGCTCAGGAGAAAATCCACCCTGCTCGAAGTTCCGTATCTGACTTCGGGCCTGACGGAACCGTAGGCTGACAGTTCCGGGAGCTTCCGGTTCCTGAGCACATGGGCCATCAACCGGTTCGGCAACGATGTATCGATGCCGACGAGTTGCCCGTCACCGAGTTCGATGATCTTCCAGCTGAAACGGAGCTTTCGCCTTGGGTCGTCATTGGGCTCGAGCCAGACCCTTGAGCCCGGTTCAGCCAGTCCAAGCATCGAGCCGGGATTGGGGCAGTGCGCCGTCACGCTCGTGCCGTCTTCGAGGGTGACGTCCGCGAGAAACCGTTTATACCTGCGCTCGAGAACACCCGGTATCAGTGATCTCTGGAATTCCATCCGGTGATCATAGAAACCGATTCGAAGGGTGACAACCGCGTGTCCCGCGTCTGGCACGGCCCCCGTGCCGGAAAGGCGTTATCACCGCCCTGGAGGTGGAACCGATGCCCAATCCGACTGCCGCGATGCTGGTAATCGGCGATGAAATCCTGTCGGGAAGAACGCAGGACAGCAACCTGCACCTGCTGTCCAAACGATTGTCTGAAGTGGGGATCGACCTCCGCGAAGCACGCGTTGTTCCCGATACGGAGGCGGGTATTTCGGAGGCAGTCAACCAGCTGCGCAGCCGCTACGATCACGTGTTCACAAGTGGTGGGATCGGACCGACCCACGATGATATCACGAGCGATGCGATTGCACGCGCCTTCGGTGTGGCGCTTGACGTCCGGGAGGACGCTCTTCAGGCATTGATCGCAGCGTATCCCGGAGGAAGAAAGCATCTCAATCCCGAGAGGCGCCGGATGGCACGCGTCCCTGATGGTGCCGAACTCATCGCGAACCCGGTTTCCGGTGCTCCGGGATATACCATCGAAAACGTTCATGTCATGGCAGGCGTACCCGCCGTGTTCGAGGCCATGCTCGGAGGTCTGCTCGCCGGTCTTGATGGCGGACAACCTGTCCTCGCAAAGTCGGTCCGGATCGAACGACCGGAAGGTGAAATCGCGAAGGACCTCGGTAAGATTGCACGTGCGTTTCCGCAGGTATCGATCGGCTCCTATCCCTACTACGGGGACGGAATTCCCGGCAGCAACGTTGTCGTTCGCGGAACGGATCAGGCGAGCGTCCGCCAGGCGAGCGCCAGGGTCCGCAGGCTTGTCGTTCCCCGGGAACAATGACGGAAATCGTTCCTCCGGCCGAAGCGTTTTACCGGACGCTCGAATCCAGCTGGCCGGCAGCAGCCAGGTACACCTGCGATGGCTGGATCATTCGCGAAGGCCGGGGAGGAGGCAAGCGTGTGTCAGCAGCAACCGCCGCGACTCCGGATGGCAGGCGCCTGCCGGATATCGGGGCAGCCGAAGACGAGATGGGCCGGTTGGGGCAACGGCCCCTGTTCATGGTCCGACAGGGCGAGGCCGGTCTGGACGACGCGCTTCGCGACCGGGGATACGAAATCGTGGACCCGGTGACATTCTATTCGGGGAATCCGGGCGAACTTGCAATCGGCGAACCCAACGGACCTGATGCTGTCTTCGGTGATCTGCCCCTGGCAATTCAGGAACGCATCTGGGCCGAAGGCGGAATCGGACCGTCACGACTGGCAGTGATGAAGCGCGTAAATGGTGCCAGGACCTGGATTCTCGGCCGAAAGGACGATCGTCCGGCAGGAACCGTATTTGTTGCGATTCACGACGGAATCGCGATGGTGCACGCCCTGTACGTCCGGCCGCGATTCCGCGAGAAGGGATTGGGGCGGCAACTGATGGCCGCCGCCGCTGGCTGGTCCTGCCGGCGGTCCGCCCGGTTCCTGACCCTTTCCGTGACGAGGGCGAACATGACGGCCGGGAAGCTGTATCGCTCCCTTGGGATGATCCAGGGAGGAAACTATCACTACCGGATGCGGCCGGGCTGAACGGGAGAAAGGCAATGGAAGAAGAAAACGTAACCGCGCTCGATCTTCCGGCAGTCGATCCGTTGCCGGAGGCGACCCGGACCTATTTCGATCTCTGCCGCGAGAAGATCGGGTTCGTTCCGAATGTCCTCAAGGCGTATGCGCACGACATCGACAAGCTGAACGGCTTTACCGGCATGTACAATCACCTGATGCTGGCGGACTCTGGATTGAGCAAGCTGGAACGGGAAATGATTGCCGTCGTCGTGTCGTCGCTCAACCGGTGCTACTATTGCCTCGTTGCGCACGGCGCGGCCGTTCGCCAACTTTCCGGGAATCCCGAGCTCGGCGAGATGCTCGTCATGAACTACAGGGTGGCACCCTTGTCCCCGAGGGAGCGCGCAATGCTCGACTTTGCGGCGAAGGTGACCATCGAGAGCCACAAGATCGGGGAAGCCGACCGGCAGGCACTTCGGGATGCCGGCTTCTCGGACGTCGACATCTGGGATATCGCCGCCGTAGCCGGGTTTTTCAACATGTCGAACCGGATATCATCGGCGACCGACAAGCGTCCGAACCCCGAGTATCATGATTCGTACCGCTGACTGTCGATCCGGAAAAAGGCGGCCGGAGATTGTCCCCTGCACCCTGCCATGTCCTCCGGGTTTGGAGCCGATTCCGGCTTGACAGTGAAAGCAGGGAGTCGATAAACGACAACAACAGCGGTTGACCGGCGTCCAAACCCGGACTTCCAGAGAAAGAGATTCCAACGGGCCGCGGCCCGTTTTTTGTTGTCTGGGCACAATGGCGGATTTTGAACTGGTTGCCAGCAATGCGGCCGAACGGCGCATCGCCGGAATCGTTGCGCCGGCGGTGGAGCACATGGGATTCGAACTTGTCCGCATCCGGCTCATGAGCGGAGGTGCGACGAGGCTTCAGGTCATGGCGGACCGACCGAATGGCGGTATCGACGTCAATGACTGCGCCAGGATCTCGAACGCAATATCGGCGCTGCTGGACGTCGAAGACCCGGTGGCGGGAGAATATACGCTCGAGGTGTCCAGCCCGGGAATTGACCGCCCGCTCACCCGTCTCAGGGATTTCGACACCTGGGCCGGTTGCGACGCCAGGATCGAGACAACGGAATTGGTCGACGGACAACGAAGATTCCGGGGCGTTCTCCGGGGCGTTCGGGGAAACGAGATCCTCTTCGAGATCCCGCAAGGGACGATCGGGCTCGACTTCAACATGGTGGCGCGTGCGAGCCTGCGCCAGGGAGATGACGGCATTCGGAAAGCGCTGAAGCCCGGTGAAACCGGCCCGCGTGCTTCCCGCGGACGGTCAGGCGAACTCCATGATGGCGGAAACGCCGATGACAGGAAGAAGGAAAAATGAACACGACGAGTGCGAACAGGCTTGAATTGCTGCAGATCGTTGATGCGGTTGCGCGCGAAAAGCTCATCGATCCCGAAGAAGTCTTCCGGGCGATCGAGGAATCGAAGATTCGCGAAGCCAGGGCGCGATACGGTGCCGAGCTCGACATTCGCTCGGAAATCGATCGTAGAACGGGTGAATCGTCGCTGACGCGTGCCCGAACCGTGGTGGATCATGTTGAAGACCGTTTTCTCGAGATCAGCGTCAGCGATGCCGGAAATTTTCTCGACGACCCGAAGCCTGGCGATATCGTGACCGAGGAGTTGCCGCAGCTTCGCCCGGGGCGAATTGCAGCCCAGGCGTCCAAGCAAGTGATCCTGCAGCTTGTCCGGGAAGCGGAGCGAAAGCGGCAGTACGAGGAATTCAAGGACCGCAAGGGCCAGATCATCAATGGAATCGTCAAAAGGGAAGAATACGGAAACATCGTTGTCGACATCGGCCGGGGAGAAGCCGTCCTCCGCCGCGACCAGCTGATCAACCGCGAAGTCTACCGGATCGGCGACCGGATCAGGGCGTACATTCGCGACGTGAGGGCCGAAACCCGCGGTCCGCAGATTTTCCTGTCACGAACCGCAAATGAGTTCATGGCGGAGCTCTTTCGCATGGAAGTGCCTGAAATCTATGACGGAATCATCGAGATCATGGCAGTGGCACGCGACCCGGGATCACGCGCCAAGATCGGTGTCGTTTCGTACGACAGTTCCATCGATCCCGTTGGTGCCTGTGTCGGGATGAGGGGGTCGCGGGTTCAGGCCGTGGTGAATGAACTCCAGGGGGAAAAGATCGACATCATTCCCTGGAACGGCGACGCCGCGACGTTTCTCGTCAATGCGCTCCAGCCGGCCATCGTGACCAAGGTCGTCATGGAAGAAGGATCGAAGCGGGTCGAGGTTGTCGTTCCGGACGATCAACTGTCGTTTGCGATCGGGCGCTGGGGCCAAAACGTGCGACTCGCGTCAAAATTGACCGGGCTGGACATCGATATCATGACCGAGGGCCAGGAATCGGAACGGCGCCAGGCTGAGTTCGTGGAACGTACAAGGATGTTCATGGACGCACTGAACATCGACGAGGTGGTCGCCCAGCTGCTTGTTTCGGAAGAATTCAATTCGGTCGATGAGGTCGCGTATGTTCCGGTTGAAGAACTCGTGGCGATCGAGGGATTCGACCAGGACACGGCCGAAGAGTTGCAGGCCAGGGCAGTGGAATACCTCGAAGAGGTCAACCGGAAGGCCCTGGAGGAAGCGGTCGCGTTCGGGGTCGAGCAGGACCTGATCGAATTTGGCGGGCTGACGCCGCAGATGTTGATCACGCTCGCCCGGAACGGGGTCAAGACCCTCAGGGAATTCGCCACATTTGCCGACTGGGAGCTCGCGGGCGAAACGGCCGGACCAGATGACAACGGTGAACGGGAAGAGGGTCTGCTGGAGGAATTCAACGTGACGATGCTCGAGGCGCGCAGGCTCGTGATGGGAGCCAGGTATCAGCTTGGAATCGTCACCGGTGAGGACTACCACGCCGCCATGGCGATGGACGATGTCCAGGATGACGATCCCGGCTCGCCCGAACCCGGCTGAAGATTCGGACCGTGGCGCAATGGAGAAACTGTCGGCATGTCACGCGGTGGAAGAAAGAAACATCGAGAGTGCCCCAGGCGACGGTGTATCGTCACCGGAATCTCGGCGCCGCGATCGTCGCTGATCAGGTTCGTCGTTGGCCCGGAACGCACGATCATCCCCGATGTACGCGGGAATCTGCCCGGGCGGGGAATCTGGGTTGCCCCGGACGCGGCCGCACTGGAGCGGGCGGCAGGTCGAAAGCTGTTTTCGCGGGCGGCGCGGATGGCGGTCGAAGCATCGCCATCACTGGTGAATGACGTCGACGCAATACTCTCCGCCCGTGTCGTCGAACTGATCGCCCTGGCGAGGAAGGCCGGGAAAGCCGTGTCCGGTTTCGAAAAGACCCGCGCGCTGGTCAGATCCGGACGTGCCGCGATCCTGTTTCATGCGACGGATGGCTCGGGGCGTGAACGGTCCAGGCTTCCGGGATCACGCGGACATGCCACTGCGGGAACCTTGTTCAGATGTCTCTCGGGAGCCGAAATGGGTTTGGCTTTCGGGCGCGAACGTGTGATACATGCCGCCATGGCGAAGGGTGGACTTTCGGACAGGATCGTTGCAGATGCGCGCCGCCTGAGTCGTTTTCGCGGAGCCGAACCTGCGCGCGTGCCGGACAAACAGGAAGAGACTGAATCGACGCATGACCGATAATGACAAGACTGGCTCCAGGCCCAGACGACCGCTGACGCTGAGAGGCGGCTCCGAGAAAAGCCACGTGAAGCAGAGCTTTTCTCACGGCCGCACGAAATCGGTTGTCGTCGAGACCAAGCGGCGGCGCCAGATCAACAAGCCGGGCTCCCGCCCCCCGCAGCCTGTTCCCCCGGCACCTCCTCCTCCGCCCGCTCCCCCGCCTGCACCCTCGCCCGTGGCGGAAGTGCAGCAGACGATTGCGGAACCTCCCGCCCCTGCTGTTGATGAACTTCCGGATACCGAGCGGAGGCAGAAGGAAGAATACATGCGGGCGCTTGCGGCCGAGAAGTTGAAGGAACAGGAGCGGAAACGCTCCGAGGCCGAAGACCAGCAGAAGAGGGAGGTTGAGCGGGAACTCAGGAAGCAGGAGAAGATCGCGAAGGATCGCGAAAACGAGGAAGTTCAACGGAGGATCCGGGAACGGAAGGAAGAATCGCGAAGAGCGAGGGAAAAGCCCGCGCGTCCGCAAAAACCCCAGCGCACGCCGGCCACACCTCCTGCCGCTCCGGTCCAGACCGAGGGCACGGGAGAAGCACGTGGAACGCCTCGCCGAAGCGAGAAACCGGACGATGAAACGCGCCGGCGCCAGGTTCGCGGCCGGGGGCAGGACAAACCGCGCAGATCGGGAAAGCTCACCATTGCCCAGGCACTTTCGGGCGATGGAGGCAGGGAACGTTCGCTCGCGTCAATTCGCCGTGCGCAGGCGCGGGAACGCCGCAGGACCATGGGACCGGAACACAAGGAACGTGAAAAGATCGTTCGGGATGTCCAGATTCCGGAAGCCATCACGGTTCAGGAACTCGCCAATCGCATGGCGGAGAGGTCGGCGTCGGTGATCAAGGCCTTGATGGCAAACGGAATCATGGCGACCCAGAACCAGGCGATCGATGCCGATACCGCCGAACTGATCGTCGAGGAATTCGGACACACCCCCACACGGGTTTCGGATGCAGATGTCGAAGACGCGATCGAGACGGCAGTTGACGCACCGGAATCCCTGGTTTCCCGTCCGCCGGTCGTGACCGTCATGGGCCATGTCGATCACGGGAAAACGTCGATCCTGGACGTAATCCGGAGTGCCAACGTCGTCTCGGGCGAGGCAGGGGGAATTACCCAGCATATCGGCGCCTACCAGGTCTCGGATTCCGATGGTTCCAGAATCACGTTTCTCGACACGCCCGGCCACGCCGCCTTTACCTCGATGCGCGCACGCGGCGCCCAGGTCACCGACATTGTCGTCCTGGTTGTTGCCGCGGACGATGCAGTGATGCCGCAGACGGTGGAAGCGATCGATCATACCAAGGCCGCAAACGTGCCGATGATCGTCGCCATCAACAAGATCGACCGGGAGGCAGCCGACCCTGAAAAGGTCCGCTCCGAGCTCCTGCGCCATGGCGTCGTCGTCGAATCAATGTCGGGAGATGTCCTTGATGTCGAGGTTTCGGCGATGACGGGGGAAGGGCTCGACCGCCTGCTTGAAGCGATTTCCCTCCAGGCCGAAATTCTCGAACTCAAGGCCAATCCGGACCGGCGCGCAGAAGGCGCGGTCATCGAGGCGAAGCTGGACACGAACCGGGGCAATGTCGCGACTGTGCTGGTTCAGAAAGGAACTCTTCGACGCAAGGATATCATCGTTGTCGGCGAGCAGTGGGGAAAGGTCCGTGCACTTGTCAACGATCATGGAGAGCAGGTGGACAGTGCCGGGCCTTCGGAGCCGGTCGAAGTCCTTGGACTGAACGGTACGCCGGTAGCCGGTGACACTTTGCATGTATTGTCCAGCGAGTCGGAAGCGCGGGGGATTGTCAATTACCGTATCCAGCAGGCCAAAGATCGGAGATTTGCTGCCGGTACCGTCGTTTCGATCGATCAGCTTCTTGCCCGTGCCAGGGAAGGTACGGAAGTCCGCGAACTTCCACTGGTCATCAAGGCGGACGCGCAAGGGTCCGCCGAAGCCATTTCCCAGGCAGTTGAAAAGATCGGCAACGAAGAGGTCCACGTGCGCGTGCTGCATTCAGGGGTCGGTGCGATCACCGAATCCGACGTTGCGCTGGCGGAAGGATCGGACGCGCACATTGTCGGTTTCAATGTCCGGGCAAACGCGCAAGCCCGAAATCGTGCGACCCAGAGGTCTGTCGAGATCAGGTATTACTCGATCATCTATGATCTGATTGACGATGTGCGGGACCGGGCATCTGGTCTTCTCTCTGCCGAGGTTCGGGAACAGTTCATCGGTTACGCAGCGATCAAGGAGGTCTTCAGGATCACCGGAGTCGGCCGCGTGGCGGGGTGCATTGTCAATGAGGGGACTGCACGCCGCAGTGCCGGTGTCAGGCTTCTCAGGGACAATGTGGTTATTCACGAAGGCAGGTTGAAGACGCTCAAACGCTTCAAGGACGAGGTCAGGGAGGTTCAGGCCGGCCAGGAATGCGGCATGGCTTTCGAGAACTACGAAGACGTTCGTGAAGGCGATGTCATCGAAATCTTCGAGTCCGAGGAAATCGAACGCTCGCTGGCGTGATTCCGAAACAATGGAACGTTCTCACAGTCGACGGTCCGGTTGGCACGGCACCACGATCATAGGAATCCGGAAAGACGGACAGGTTGCCGTTGCCGGCGATGGCCAGGTCAGCCTCGGCCAGACGGTCATCAAGGGCTCTGCCCGGAAAATCCGGCGTATCAGAACCGGCGGCCAGGAAGTCATCTGCGGATTTGCCGGCTCCACGGCCGATGCCTTCACGCTTGTCGAGCGCCTGGAAACCAAACTTGAGGCCAGCCCGGGCCAGCTGACCCGGGCGGCGGTCGAGCTTGCGAAGGACTGGCGCACGGACAAGTACCTGCGGAATCTTGAGGCCATGCTGATTGTTACCGATGGACGGGAACTCCTGGTCGTGACGGGTGCGGGAGATGTGCTCGAGCCCGAGCACGGCATCGCGGCGATCGGCTCCGGCGGAAATTACGCGCTCGCAGCCGCAAGGGCAATGATTTCAGGCAGCGACAACGCCGAGACGATCGCCCGGAAAGCCATGGAAATCGCTGCTGATATCTGTGTCTACACGAATTCCGAGTTGTGTGTGGAATTGATCGAGGAACGCGGATAATCGAGCCGCGCTTTCCGGGCGCTCACCGGAAATTGAAATTGCTGGCAATGTCCGCAGGGCAAACCGGTTGAAGGGATTGTTGTGTGACCAATTTGACCCCACGCGAGATCGTCTCCGAACTCGACCGATACATAATCGGCCAGAAGGATGCGAAACGGGCCGTTGCCGTTGCCCTCAGGAGCCGCTGGCGAAGGAAACAGCTGGACGATGCGATCCGGGACGAGGTCTATCCCAAGAATATCCTGATGATCGGGCCCACGGGGGTCGGGAAGACCGAGATTTCACGCCGCTTGGCGCGGCTGGCGAAGGCGCCGTTCATCAAGGTCGAGGCAACGAAGTTTACCGAGGTCGGATATGTCGGCCGCGATGTCGACCAGATCGTCAGGGACCTCGTCGACAGTGCGATCATCATGGTTCGAGGACACATGAGGGAAGAAGTCCTCGAACAGGCCAGGGCGGCTGCGGAAGAACGCATCATAGACATATTTGCCGGCACGGACTCACGGGAACAGACCCGCGAACGATTTCGCGTGATGCTGCGTAGCGGCCAGCTGGATGACAAGACGATCGAGATCGAGGTTTCAGACACGTCCAATCCGCTGGAGACCTTCGAGATTCCCGGGCAGCCGGGCACCAACGTCGGCATGGTCAATCTCGGCGAGATCCTGGGCAAGGCGTTTTCCGGGAGGACGGTTCAACGGCGGATGACCGTGGCTGAATCCCATGATGTGCTCGTCGGCGAGGAAGCGGACAAGCTGGTCGATTCCGAGTCCGTGACACGCGAGGCGATACGCGCAGTCGAGGAGCACGGGATCGTGTTCGTCGACGAAATCGACAAGGTCTGCGCGAGGTCGGACATACGGGGCGCGGATGTATCCCGTGAAGGCGTCCAGAGAGACCTGCTTCCCCTGATCGAGGGAACGACCGTTTCAACCCGGTACGGCCCGGTGCAGACCGATCATATCCTGTTCATTGCTTCGGGAGCGTTTCACATTGCCAAGCCTTCTGACCTGCTGCCCGAGTTGCAGGGCCGGCTACCGATCCGGGTCGAACTCCGGGCTCTGACGGAAGAGGATTTCATCCGGATACTGACCGAAACCGACAATGCCCTGACCAGGCAATACAGTGCCTTGATGGAGACGGAAGGGGTCGAGGTCGAGTTTTCCGACGATGGCGTGGGCGAAATCGCCAGGATTTCCGCCGAGGTCAACCGCTCGATCGAGAACATCGGCGCAAGGCGCCTGTACACCGTCATGGAGCGTGTTTTCGAAGACCTCAGCTTCAATGCGCCCGACAGGCCGGGTTTCAAGGTGACAGTTGATGCCACGTTCGTCGGCGACAATCTCGGTGACCTGGCAGAGAGGACCGATTTGACACGTTTCGTCCTCTAGGCATTGGTGCAAGACGAATGACTGCTTCCCTGATCGCGGTGTGTCACCCGCTCCTTGGGATATGACGGGTTATGGTCGGCAGCCCGTCACCATGGCCTGGATATCCGGATGCCAAATGTTTGAGCCAAGCCAATGTCCTGTCAAGCGATCTCGATGAAGGAAACCACTGCGAAGTGGTCGAGGCCGGTTCCCCGAAATGACGGAGGCTGGCCACATGGGCCAATCCGGACCGGGTCGGCTTGTACCAACCGAACAGGTTGCCATCGCATGGCATCCCGGCCGGAATGCGGGTAAGCTGCTCGGCACGGGATCGGATCTTACCAGACGTGATTGACATGCCATGCCGAACGATCAGGCTGACCGTAGCGTTGGCGCTTGCGATCTTCGGCGTTCAGCCGACTCCGTCATCCGCCCTGCCTTCCGATGTCTTGAAGTCCGTTGTTTCGGTTCTGCCTGTCTGGCCCGGGCGTACCCGGGGAGGAACGGGAAGCCAACCGGGCGCCGCACCGGAAGGAAGCGGGATCATCCTGCAACCCGGTTTCGTGGTGACCGCCTGGCACGTGGTCGAACCGGCGAGGCGCATCGACATCAGGCTTTCCGACGGCCGTATATTCCCGGCGCAGCTAATCGCGAAGGACGCAGCAAGCGATATTGCCGTTCTCGGGGTGGAAGCCGAACTCGGGCCGATCGAAATCGCCCCCTCTCCGAAACTTGCCGAACCGGTTTGCGCCGTCGGAAATGCATATGGGCTGGGTCTTTCCGTGACCTGCGGAGTTGTTTCCGCTCTGCGCGTTACGAATGCCGGGTTCAATGCCGTGGAGGATTTCGTTCAGACGGACGCCGCGGCGAATCCCGGCAGCTCTGGTGGCGCACTGGTGGACGATCAGGGCCGGCTGGTCGGCATGATGTCAGCAATCTTCGCGTCCGACAGTGACAACAATATCGGAATCAATTTCGCCGTTTCGGTCGAACTCCTCCAGAGGGTTTTCAGGGACCTGGTTACCGATGGAGAGGTCAGGTATCCATCACCGGGCTGGCGGTTGGGTACCGCGGACAGGGCAAGTCGGGCGTCGGTCGCTGCACCGGTGATTATCGGAATCGACGCGATCGGTCCCGCCGCCGATGCAGGTCTCTCGCCCGGCGACCTGGTCCTGAAAATAGGCTCGCGCCGTATTCAGACGCCCCGGGACGCGGTTTCAGCACTCGCCGTCATTCCCGACCCGGGAACCCCGGTCGACATAACGGTGCTGCGGGAAGGTCGAGAGCTTGTCGCTGCCCTTCTCCTGGACGTTGAACCTGTACCGCCTGATCGGGTTGAGCCGGAAGTGTCGCAAACGAACTGCCCTCACCCGCGACCGGTGTGCCGGGTTCGGCAGGCGGTTTTCCCTGTTTCAGGCTTCGATCCGATTGCCAGTGCAACGAGGATCGGAGACGAGCTGGTGGTCACGAACCGGCATGTCATCGCAGGTCGGCCGGACGCGATCGTTCACACGCCGGATGGCCCGAGAAACGCCCGCGTGATCCCTTCGGCCTACCAGGGCGATCTTGTCCTGCTCGAAGTGTCCGGCCTGCCCGCATACGGGTTGATTCTTGATCCCGCCGGCTATCCTCTGGACAACGACGCCACCTATTTTGCCATCGGCGCCGATGTTGCCCGGAGGCAGGTGCGGGTATTCGAACCCGGTGCGTTGATCTCGGGCCCGGCAGAAGGCGCCGACTTGGGGCGGCTTCACGTGCGTTCACGTATGCAGCCCGGCGTGAGTGGCGGCGCCTTGGTCAACGAACGCGGGGTGTTTGCGGGGATCGCAGTGGGCGGCGGCGATGAACGGTTCGAAGCCATTCCGGTCGGTGATGTCGTTGATCTCCTTGCGTTGCGTTCTGACGAGTCGGCCACAGACGTAACCCGCCGCCTGGGCATGGCCTTTTCGGACTGTGCGGGGTTGATGGAAACCTTCGCGGGAAGATCGGCATCGGACATGGCCCGGACCCGCCTTCAAGAAACCTGCGCTGCGGCACGAAATCATGGCCAGTTGCTTGAAGCCGGGCGCCTGCTGGCTCATGCCGGCGAATTCGGCGGTGCCATCGCGCTTCATGGCCAGGCGGCGGATCAGGTTCCTAATTCGGTCAACGCACGGATGTCGCTGCTGGTCTCGCTTCAACTTTCAGGGCGCTTTGACGAGATGACGGTCCATGCGCGGTGGTTGATGGAGATGGCGCCAGAGGATCCGCAGTCCTTGCGGTTCGCGATTCAATCCGGCGTTTGGGGAGGCGAACCGGAACTCGCCGAAAAGGCGTACCGGTTGCTCGAGAGGGTCAATCCGCGTCAGGCCGAGGCGGCACGGCGATTCATTGAAAATGCTCCTCCTGCCCCGGTTCGTCGGTAGATTGTTCAATCGGACAAGGGGTCGGGAATCCAGCCGACGCTGACGACGCCTTCGCGCTCGTAAGGAGATGGCGTCGCGCGGGAGAAAATTCGATTTCTGAGTTCGCCAATGCCGAGACCCGGATTCTGCTCGAGAATCCTTGCCGCAAGCGCCGCCAGGCGCGGGACAGCGTAGCTCGAACCCGAAGCGTTTCCCGTCGCCCCCCTGAAATCGAGGACATCCAGGTTTTCGGCCGGCAGCATGATGTCGACACTCTCGGCTCCCCAGTTCGAACCCTCCGCGAGGCGTCCGAAACTGTCGGCCGAGGTCACGGTCACGATGTTTTCATGCGTGAATACGGCAGGAAAAACCGGGTCATTGTCAATGTTTCTGCCGTTGTTGCCAGCGGAAACGATCACGAGAACGTCATGCTGACGCAGCGCGTTTTCGAACGCCTGCCAGTCGTCGGGCTTCCCGCTTCCCAGGGGTAAGGCGAGAATGCGAGCGCCCGCGCCAACTGCGTGGCTGACAAGTTCGCTCATCCGATTCATGTCGGGGCGAGGGTACCGAAGGGGAATCAACGCGGCGCCGGGCGCTTCTCTCGCAAGCACTGATGCGACAGCGGTACCGTGACGGATGGGAAGAAACGGTCCGCGTGACGTGTCGCCGTCGTATGGCCAGGGATCAAGATCCCAGAAATCATGTCCAAGGGGCGTGCCCTCACTGTCACGGGCCAGGCGGTTCCGAAACTGTGGCAGGTCGTAGGCCAGCCCGGAATCCACCAGTGCAACCCGAACTCCCCCAGGGTCGCGTCCGTCCGGCCAGGGTGCCTGCAGGGTCTCGGTCCAGCGCAACGTCTCGAGATCGCTGTCCAGGTGGTCGAGAAACCTCCATCCGCCGCCCGACTCGCGGATCGCCCGACCCGAGCGAATTGTGCAAATCCCGTCGGCAATCGCCTGAACCGATGGTTGGGGAGCCCCATTGGCATACGCGGCATAGGCAACCTGGAACTGGCGAAGCCTACCGTTGAATTGCCGCCGTTCGATGGTGAGTTCGTCCAGTCCGGGAAGCAGGAGGTTGACAATGACCTTGTAGGGTGTCCGGTCTGGCGGAAAGCGGGTTTCTTCAAGAAGCCAGCTGCCCGGAATCGCGGTTTGCGCGCTGACTCCGGTCAGTTCCGGCAGGGGACAAACCGACTCGACCGCAAGGCGCAACCAGTCCGTGGTGTCGTTGCCGGCGGCGCCGCTGCGGCCGGAAGGTACGGCAAGAACCAGGGCAAGAACGAGCATGACAAAAAGGTTCCGCATCAGCGTCGGACGGCCTGCCCGGATGTTTCCACCCCCCGCCACGGGAGACCCCACCCTGAAAGCGTGCGTACGGCGAACCGGGCGACGGGCGGTTTTCAGCGACGCGATCGAATGCGGTCCGTTTGCCTGGAACCCTTCGGTATCGGATGTGGAAGTCGTTCGGAAACAGAAGGAGACGCTCGGGGCTGATGGAGCGTGGTGCGTTTTTCCCTTGTCCGGGTGTCTTGACATGAGCTCAACTTATCTCGCCGCCGACAGGGACGATACGGAAATGGATCATATACCTGATTGCACGATGGTCGGGAATTGCAATGAACGCGCGCGTGCGGCAAAAGTCGCACCGCAAGTCCCGAACGTGACGTATGATACTGAACGAGGCGTCCGGATTCGGCGTTTCCGCACGGCGACGGGCATTCGCACCGGCAACCCCAATGACACGTGTATTCGATCGAATGGCTGGAACGCTCGCGCTCAAGTCATCGATTTCGGGTCCATGCGAAAATCAGCAATGACGGGCACGACATTTGGCGCCGGCGTCCACCGCTCACGTCGTCCAGTGGCGGCAAACAAGGAGAGAACGGGAACTCTGCCGTCAGTGCTGCACGGGACGAAGCAGGCCCCGTTTGACCATGGGGAAATCTCAAGTTGCAAAAGGGAACTTGTTTCAATCGCCGTCGAGGAGCCCGAGAGACGTCGTCAAGCGAGCCTTCGGATATCAAGTTCGGCTTCATGGGCTTTAGCCGTCGAACACCTGGTTGAACGTCGCAAGAAACATGGCCTTGACCTCGGTAGGAGGACGCGGCCGGAGCTTCCTGTCCTGAAAGTCTGCCGAAAGGGGTTTGCCAAACAAGCGGTCCGCTTCCCTTTTTGAAAACCCGGCCAACTGTTCGGCCTCCAGTCGGGCGGAATGCTTGTCAACCCGCTTGATCGCGCGCTTCATTTCGGCTGGAAGCTTGGCGGGCAGGCCGAACCGCTGATGAATGGCTGTTGTCAGGCGCTCGTCCATTTCGGCGTAGCCAGGCCCCACGGAAGACTTGGCCGGGCCAACCATGTCCCCGATGACATATTCCGGCGCGTCGTGGAGAAGTGCTGCGAGGCGCCAGCGCTTGTCAGAGCGTGGCCGAAACAGGGTAAGCATCTCTGCGACAAAGACCGAGTGCTCGGCGACCGAATAGGGGAAGTCGCCGACTGTCTGACCGTTCCACCGCGCAACGAAGGACAGGCCATGTGCAATGTCCTCGATCTCGATGTCGAAAGGGGATGGATTGAACAGGTCCAGCCGGCGCCCCGAGAGCATTCGTTGCCAAACCCTTGCTTGCGGCCGTGCTGCCATTGTTCTTCTGTTCTCCGCTCTCGACCCATCCGGGATTGAATCGGTGGAGAATACCGAAGGCCCGGATGTCTTGTCGACCGAAATTGGCTTTGTTAAACGCCATCGGCCTGCTTGGTGGCTGGGACTGGAGGATGAGGCGTGCCCAAGGATTACGTTGTACACGATGTCGGTTTGGCCGAGCACGGCCGCCGCGAGATCGAAATCGCGGAGACCGAAATGCCCGGCCTGATGGCGCTCAGGGAGGAGTATTCGGGCAAGGCTCCTCTCGCGGGAGCGAAAATCGCCGGGTCACTCCATATGACCATACAGACGGCCGTGTTGATCGAGACGCTGAAGACGCTCGGAGCAGAGGTTCGCTGGGCATCCTGCAACATCTTTTCGACACAGGATCATGCTGCTGCGGCAATCGCTGAAACCGGAACGCCGGTTTTCGCGTTCAAGGGCGAAACGCTGGAGGAATACTGGTCGTTCACCGACCGGATATTCGCCTTCGGGACCGGACCTGCAAACATGATCCTGGATGATGGAGGTGATGCAACGCTCTACGTTCTTCTAGGTTCACGGGTCGAGGAAGGAGAGACCGATCTGATCGAGACTCCGGGTTCTGAAGAAGAAGAGTGCCTCTTTGCCCAGATCAGGAGTCGCCTGAATGAGTCGCAAGGATGGTTCGTACGCCAAAGAGACTGCATCCGGGGCGTCAGCGAGGAGACGACCACCGGTGTGAACCGGCTTTACCAGCTCCACGAGCAGGGGCGCCTGCCGTTTCCCGCGATCAACGTCAATGACTCGGTGACAAAGTCGAAATTCGACAACAAGTACGGCTGCAAGGAATCGCTGGTCGACGGCATTCGCCGTGCAACCGACACGATGATCGCGGGTAAGGTTGCGGTTGTCTGCGGTTACGGAGACGTGGGGAAAGGCTGCGCTGCATCGCTTCGGGGCGCTGGTGCGCGGGTAAAGATAACGGAAATCGACCCGATCTGTGCCTTGCAGGCCGCAATGGATGGTTACGACGTCACGACGGTCGAAGACGAAGTCGGGTCCGCGGATATTTTCGTGACTGCAACGGGCAACCGCGATGTCATTCGCCTTGAGCACATGCGGGACATGAAGGACATGGCGATCGTCGGAAACATCGGACATTTCGACAACGAGATCCAGGTCTCGGCGCTGAGGAACCATCGATGGATCAATGTCAAGGACCAGGTTGACATGATCGAGATGCCTGGCGGAAACCGGATTATCCTGTTGTCAGAGGGGCGGCTTCTGAACCTCGGCAACGCCACCGGACACCCGTCCTTTGTCATGTCTGCTTCATTTACCAACCAGGTGCTCGCACAGATCGAATTGTGGAGTCGGGGAGACACGTACGAAAAAGGCGTTCATGTTCTTCCCAAACATCTCGACGAGATGGTCGCCACGATGCATCTTGAAAAGATCGGGGCACGACTTTCACGGCTCACGGATGAGCAGGCGAAATACATTGGCGTTGACGTTGGCGGACCATACAAACCTGATCACTACCGGTACTGACCTGCGACTTTCGGCCAGGTGAAGTCAACGGAGGCGGTCGCGCCACCGGAACATTTTCGTGCGACCCGGCAACGAAGTCCTCGCGGTTCGTTCCCGTCACGGTTTTCGGGAACCAGTACGACATGTCGGAATTGGCGGTATGGACAACAAGGCTCGAAGGTATACCGGGTGGCCGCTTTTCTGATTGTTCGACAACGAAATTCGGCTCGTGCTTCGACGGAGGATTTTGGACGGTTTTCAGTCTGTGCCGGTACATGCGATCAAACAGGTTCGTCACCTGAAGATTCCGGAGCCCAAATTCACAGCGTCAAATTCAATGTCTGTGCCCCAGGTTCGGTATTGATAACCGGCAGGCAGTCTACGGCCATGATCGTTGCGTCGACCTCGGCCTGGTTTCTGCTGGCGATTATGGAGGGCTGGCCGAGGGCCGCTCAGACCTGTCTGCGAAAGCATCTGCAGCTCACCGAATCCAATGCGCAGAGAGTGGAGAATCGGTTAAGCACATCCGTGGCCACCACGATGAATTTGGTGGACGTGAGCAAGCCCACGGCGACGCGTGCGATCGGCATCCTGGTAGAGGTCGGCATCCTTGCCGAGACGACGGGCCGAAGGCGAGACCGTTCTTTCGCCTATAAGGCCTACCTCGATCGGTTAAGGGTCGGAACCGACCTGGACGGATAAGGTACGATGCTGCTGCCGACACGACATCTGGAAATGTCCGGAACGGTCATCCTGTCGTCCTGACCATCTCATCGGTTGCGTCGACAACACCATCGCCGTTCCAGATGTCGCCCGTCAGAATGAAATGCGGGCTTTCGGTGGCAATAACGCAGAAAGTTCGCTCGGACACCACGGTACGTGGCACGCAGAGCAGAGGAGTTCTTCTTGAACAGCGCACCGGGCTGACGGTCCAGTCCGGGGACCGCGCCGGACCCAGTGCCAAGCGCCCCCCGTCGGCATTCATGCGGACCCGCATTTCGACCCGGTGAGGTCCCGTTCTTTACCTTCGCGGATGCCACGCCTTGTGGCGAATATGGTATATCTTGATATTCCCCTATCATCCCGATGTGGTAGAGAAGCTCGCGCCGGGCTCGCGTTTGGCTCGGAAAACCCGTTGAGCCGTTGACCGGTTTCGGGCGGAGGAAAATTCGATCGGGGCGGGTGATGGCGAACGGTGTTTCGTCTCGGACTCGTGTTGGGGGAGAGTCATGGCCTTGAGCAGCTGTGTTTTGCATGGCGGCTGGGTCCCTGCCGGGTTTGGCGGGAGTTTCGTGATCTGGGCGGAGGGTTTCGGGAGCGGAAACGGTGCGGAACCGGGACGTCATCCCTTCCAGCTGGATCCTGACGCCCTTCTCGACGTGATGGGGACAGCGTTCCCGTGCTCGCCAGCGGATCTGCGGCCAATGTCATTGCACGCGCTTTTGCCTGGCCCCGGAGATTCGCAAAAGCCGGCACCGTCTCTGGAATGGCGAGCCGAGTGCGATGTGGAAACCGCAGTGCCCGAGGTGTGGCGTTGGTGGGACATTGAGGGGCTTTCGGTTGCGAATCCGGCAGCCGTACTCGATTCGATCGATTTTCTGCGGGACTTCCCCGAAATCCGGGTCGGAAGCGATCTCCGTTTCTGGGCCGGACTCTCGACCCGGCTCGACGATGCAATCCGGCGTCACGAGTACCTGCCCGCGATATTTCCCGAGGCTTCGCCGCCGAAATCCGGCCGGAAGACGCGTGCGAAGCGGAAGGCTCAGCCCATTGCGTTTCACACCGGATGGGAACTGACCGGAGAATCCGCAGGTGCCCTTGTCGAGTCATTTTCCTCGGCCATCCCTGGTGTGGGCAGAGCACTCCGAACAGAAAGGCCTGCGGTGGCGGACGCCGATCCGTGCCTTCATGACGCCAGGGGTCTGGTTCGCCAGTTTGTCTCGGTGGAACTGCAGCGGCGTATCCAATCCACGCGGTTTCCGGTTTCGGCCCTCAAGCGATTCCGGGATCCCTTCCCCGGGCAGGCCCTGCCGGATCCGGTCTTGCGCTACGGAGCGAGAGAGAAGGCCAGATACGCCGATGCCGTCGTAACCGAAACCGAATGGCGGCAATGGCGCCGCTGGCGCGACAAGATCAACCGGTCCGCGGCAGAGGCGGATGA
The DNA here is from genome assembly GCA_026707935.1 of Paracoccaceae bacterium. GTDB lineage: Bacteria > Pseudomonadota > Alphaproteobacteria > Rhodobacterales > Rhodobacteraceae > JAPPHA01. Next base: position 18,487 of record JAPOVX010000321.1, on the reverse strand, counting down.
GCGGGTCTGTTTCCGGCTGTTGGATCCGGAGCCTGGCGCACCGGACCTGTGGCGCCTGGAATGGCTCCTCGCATCGCGTAGCGACCCCTCGCTCATGATTCCGCTCTCGGAATTCTGGACGTCCGGCCGGTCTGCACGGAGCATCGCCGAGGTACTGCTGCAACTTGGCCAGGCGGCGCGGCTGTACGTGAAGCTCTGGGAGGGCATGGAATCCAGCACCCCCGATTCCGTTCTTCTCGACAGGGATGAGGCGTTGGCGTTCCTTCGTGAGGACGCCCCCATCCTGCAAGGGGCGGGATTCCGGGTCACCGTCCCGTCGTGGTGGACGGTGACGGGTCAGCGGCGGCTCCGAATTCGGATGTCGGCCCGATCCGCCAAAGGCGACGGGAGCGCCGGTACCGAATCGAGCGGGTTCCTCGGGTTGGATACGGTGGTCGAGTGGCGACCGACGGTGGTCCTCGACGGCATCCCCATGACCCGGGAAGAATGGGAAGCCATCGTGCGGGCCAAGGAAGGCCTGGTTTACATGCGGGGCCAATGGATGGAACTCAGCGCCGGGGAAGTCGCGCGGCTCGAGGAATTCTGGCAGTCCGACGGGCGGATGGAAGAGGCCAGCCTGGCTGACCTGCTGCGGGCTTCTGCTGATCCGGAAACGGAGGTGGTTTTCGAGGATGGTCTTGCTCAAGCCATGGACACGCTTCGGGAGCCGGGCACGCTCAGGGTCGAGGGCCAGCCGGAATCGCTGACAGGTACCCTTCGGAATTACCAGCTGCGCGGATTTTCATGGCTCATCTATCTGGAAGGCCTCGGTTTCGGTGCGTGCCTGGCCGACGACATGGGACTCGGCAAGACCGTACAGGTCCTGGCCACGCTGCTTCGGGACCGCGCGGCCCATCCCGGTGCCGGTCCGACCCTCCTGGTTGCGCCCACGTCCGTCCTGGGCAACTGGCAACGCGAAGCGGGCCGCTTCGCACCGACGCTGAAAACCCGTATCCATCATGGAAGCCGACGCCCGAAAACCCTCGAGGAATTGAAGGATTCGATTGCCGGAATCGATCTTGTGATCCTTTCGTTCGGCGTTGCCCGGCTGGACGGCAAACTGCTCAAGAAGATCCGATGGCGGCGCCTCGTGGTCGATGAGGCCCAGAACGTCAAGAATCCGGCCGCCGCCATCACCAAGGCCCTCTCCGCGATTCCGTCGAATCGACGGGTTGCACTGACCGGGACGCCGGTCGAGAACCGGCTCCTTGATCTCTGGTCACTGTTTAGCGTCGTCAACCCGGGACTCCTCGGAAACGTGTCGCAATTCCGGAGGGAATTCGAGCGGCCGATCATGCGCAACGGCGACCAAAAGGCCCTCGCGCGCCTCAAGGAGATGGTTCAACCTTTCATCCTGCGGCGGCTGAAGAGCGACAAGTCGATCATCAGCGACCTCCCGGACAAGATCGAACAGAACACCCACTGCAGCCTCACTGGCGAGCAGGCGACGCTTTACGAGGCTGTCGTCCGGGACATCGATGCGCGCTTGACCGAAGACGACGGAATCGGCCGCCAGGGCCTGATGCTCTCGGCGCTCACGCGCCTGAAGCAGATCTGCAACCATCCGGCCCAGTATCTTCAGGACGGCAGCGAATTTTCGGAATCACGATCGCACAAGCTTGCCCGGGTTTGCGAGATGCTCGAGGAAATTCATGCTGAAGGCGAGAGCGTCCTCCTGTTCACGCAGTTCAACGAGGTCGGCCGCGCCCTGGAAGCACTGATCCGGAGTCGGATCGGCGGTTCTGTCCATTATCTCCATGGAGGGACACCGATCGGCCTGCGCCAGCATATGGTGGACCAGTTCCAGGAACCGGAATCGGAACCGTCGGTCTTTGTCCTCTCGCTGCGGGCAGCCGGTGTGGGCTTGACGTTGACCCGGGCCAATCACGTGATCCACTTTGACCGGTGGTGGAATCCGGCGGTCGAGAACCAGGCAACGGATCGGGCCTACAGGATCGGGCAGACCAAGGTGGTCATGGTTCACAAGATGGTCACGCTCGGCACTCTCGAGGAACGAATCGACGACCTGATCGAATCCAAGCGGAAACTTGCCGAAGAGGTGGTTGGCACCGGTGAATCATGGCTCGCGGACATGGGGAACGACGCCTTCCGGGACCTGATCCGGCTTGACAGGCATGACGCGGTAATCGCCTGACGAACGAAACGGCGGGAACGACGATGTTGAGGATGTTGGCATTGGAACCGGCGCAGGCGTTGACGCCAAAGGGACCGGACCGACCGGGGAGGATTTGGGAGCAGGTGTGATGGCCAATCGAAGCAAGACCTGGTGGGGACGGGAATTCCTGGCCGCTCTCGAGAGATTCATGGATTCCGGCCGGCTGGCCCGAGGCCGAAGTTATTCCGGACCCCGCCGAATCGTGAGTTTCGCCATTACGGGCAATCGCGTGACCGCGACCCTCGAAGGCAATGTCAACCACTATTTCGGCGTTTATGAAACGCCCTACTACAAGGTTGAGGTCACGCTCACCCGGATCGCGCAGAAACACTGGAAGGCGGCCCTCGAACGCCTCGGTGACAATGCCAACTGGGTCGCCCACCTGATTCTCGGCGAAATGCCGCCGACCATCGAAAGGGCGCTGACCGAAGCGCCGGTGGGACTGTTACCCGCCAGCGGAACGGAAATCCGGTCGAGCTGCAGCTGCCCGGACTGGGCCAATCCGTGCAAGCATGTCGCCGGCGTGTACTATCGGGTTGCAGGGATGATCGATTACGATCCCTTCCTGTTGTTCGAACTCCGGGGCCTCGATAGGAAAAGACTCTTCGAAGCTGTCCGAAAATCCGAATTTGGTGCGGCGCTGGGCAGCGAAGTGTCTCCCTCCGAACCTGATCTCGCGGATACTCTCGGGGAGGCCCGGATCCCGGTCGTGGACAGCGTTCCGCCCGACTTCGACCCCGGCGAACAACGGGACTTCTGGCTCGGGAAACCCCTGCCCCGGGATCCGGCGGCGGGCCGGCCGCCACCGCCGGTCTCGGTCCTGCCCATGCGGCGGGCCGGAGATTATCCCGAATTCTGGCAGAGCGATGGCTCTTTCCTCGAGGCCATGGGCGATGCCTACGAGCGGATCGCGAAATCCCTGCCAACCCCCCGGAACCGTGACTTGGACTTGCAGCTGTTCAACCGGCAGGGAAAGTAGACGATCCCGCACCCTTCATTCGGGATAGCCAACGTGTTCGAGAAAAGGTTTCGGAAGTCTTTGCAGTTGTCATTGGAATACAGGGAGACCGGGTGGCCACCGGTTGGTGCGGTTGAGCCGTGACGGTGGACCTGTATTCGGGCGTCGGACTGCGGTCTCATGGGCTGGCTCGAAGCCAGGCCCGACGGTTCTAAAGCCCGCCCATCCTGCAGATGATCTTCCATTCGTTTTCGGTAACGGGTTGAACGGACAGCCGGGTGTTGTTGACAAGCACCATGGCCGAAAGTTCCGGAGTCTCCCTGCATTGAGCCAGAGTTACCGGGACCGGAAGTGGTTCGACAGCCTTGACGTCGACACATTCCCAACGAGGATCGTCGGTTGTGCTGTCAGGATGGGCTTCCGCTGTGACCTCGACGATACCGACAATCCTCTTTTCACCAACCGAGTGATAGAAGAAACCCCGATCCCCGACGTTCATTTCCCTCATGTTGTTGCGGGCCTGGTAGTTGCGGATTCCGTCCCACTCCTCGCCGTCGGGATTCGAACTCGAGGCCTGGTCGTCCCAACTCCATTCGCCGGGTTCAGATTTGAACAGCCAATATGCCATTGCAAAAAACTCCTTTCATTCAGGATTCGTGCCGCCACTCGCTACGCAGAGGGCGCGACATGAGTGAATCGAGGGCATCCTCAATCGATTCCCCTCCGGCCAAGACCCCGACGACGGCATCGATTACCGGTGTATCGATTCCGAGCTTGCGGGCAAGTCCGGTTGCCGAGCGGGCGGTATTGACACCTTCAACGGTCGTGCCTGTTGCTGGCCGCAAGCCGCTGCCCAGGGCCAGTCCCAGAGAGTAGTTTCGCGATCGGCGTGATGTGCAGGTGAGGACAAGATCTCCGAACCCGGACAGCCCCGCCAACGTTTGATGATGCGCGCCAAGAGCGACCCCGATGCGTACGACTTCTGCCCAGCCCCGGGTGACCAGCGCCGCCCGGGCACTCTCTCCGAGGCCCGATCCGATCGCCAGGCCACACGCAATCGCGACGACGTTTTTCAGCGCACCGCCCAATTGTGCGCCCGTGATGTCCTCCGACAGGTACAATCTGAATGCCGGTGTCGACAGCGCGTTCTGCAAGAGAAGGCCTTCGTCCGGATTCCGGCACGCGAGGGTCATTGCGGCAGGTTTTCCGGAGGCCAGGTCATCCGCGAAGCCTGGCCCGGTGAGAACGGCCGCTGCCCTTTCGGGCGCGAACGTATCGAGGATTTCGGTTTGCAGCCTGAAGCCGTCCGGGTCGATTCCCTTGGCGCACAGGACAACCGGACATCGGTCGGCCGGAAGCCCGTGCCGGGACAGGAAGGCGGCAAGCGCGTGCGATGGCAAGACCATCAGGAGCCGGGAGACACTGGAAAGGTCATCGAGGCGTGATGTCGCCCGGACCCCGGGAGGTATGCGATGGTTCGGAAGATATTTTGCGTTGCTTCGGCTGGTACGGATTTCGGCCATTGCGCGACGGTCGCGTCCCCAGAGCACGACGTCATGGTTGTTGCGTGCCAGGACGCAGGCAAGGGCCGATCCGAAGGCGCCGGCACCGACGATTCCGGTCGCGTTCACGCCTTGGCCATTCGTTTTCCGGAACCCAGCATCGGCGGCGCGTCGGGATCGAGCGGCCACCGCGGGCGAGCCTCCAGATCGAGTCCGTCCCGGTGACCCCGATCGAAGAGTTCAAGGCCGGTCCAGGCGATCATGGCTGCATTATCCGTGCAATACTCCTGAGGAGGGGCGGCAAACGAGAATCCGGTGTCTTCGGCAACCCGTGAAAGCATGTTCCGCACCAGCGAGTTGGCCGCAACGCCTCCGGCGACCGCCAGCAATGGCCGGCGATCGGCCGACCGGGAGAAACCGGAGTCCATGAAATGGTGACATGCACGGGAGGTCTTGCCTGCAAGGCATTCGGCGACCGCCAGCTGAAAGCTGGCACAGAGGTCATCGCGATCGGAATCACTGATTCCACCGCATTTTCCATTTGCCAACCTGTCCCGGGTCCGGAGCACGGCCGTCTTGAGCCCGGAAAACGACAGGTTCATGTCTTCTCGATCAAGAAGTGGCCGGGGAAGTTCGAACCCACGCGGGTCTCCGCGGGCAGCAGCGTCTTCAACCGCAGGCCCTCCGGGAAAGCCGAGTCCGAGCATCCTGGCAACCTTGTCGAACGCTTCGCCTGGCGCATCGTCGATGGTTCCACCGAGTCGCTGGAACCGGTCCGGCGCGCGGACCACGATAAACTGGCAATGACCGCCCGAGGCCAGCAGCACGAGATACGGATACCCAGCATTATCGGTCATCCGCGGAGTCAACGCATGGCCAGCGAGATGATTGACGCCAATGAGCGGTTTTCCGGCTCCGGCGGCAAGGCCTTTCGCGCACATGACACCGCTCAGCAATCCGCCGATCAATCCGGGTCCCGCAGTGACCGCAACGGCGTCCATGTCCGCAATTGCAAGTCCGGTTTCATCGAGCGCTCTTTCGACGGCAATATCCAGCTTTCCCGCATGTGCTCGTGCGGCAATCTCGGGAACAACGCCTCCGTAGGCGTCGTGGAGCCCTGCCTGGTCCAGGACGATTGAGGCGAGAACCTGAGCTTCACCGGAATCGGTGCGTCTGACAATGGAAGCTGCGGTTTCATCGCAACTGCTTTCGAGACCGAGGACGGTTAGTGTGCCGGTCATTGTCAAGCGAACCCTGTCGTGGTCTTCTGGCCGGTGACCTATCACCGGTGAACCGGCGAAAGCAACGACGTAGCACGCGCAGGATCGGAAGGAGAAAAACGATCAGTAACCGGGACATCGTGTTGATCCGCCCGATTGATCAGGGCCGCCGCCTCAGGAGGCAACTCGAGGACGGGGCACGATCAACAGGGCTGCCTCTCAAGATATGTTCGAGCCCCCTTTCCATCATCGAAGAGGTTCCGGGAGAAATCGATACGCGGGGCAGGGCCGGAATCCTGTTCACGTCGGCGAATGCAGTCAGGATCTTCTCCAGGCGATCGAACGAGCGGGACCTGAAGGCGCTGTGTGTCGGCAAGAACACCACCCTTGCCGCGATGCGGGCCGGGTTGGCGACCGATCCGCAGGCATCCGTTTCCGAAACCTCCCTGGAACTGGTCGAGCGCGTCGTCTGCGACTATCGTTCCGGGGGAGGGCCCTACCTGTACGTACGCGGTTCGCCCATCGCACGGGACCTGGTATCCTTGCTCGGCGCCGAAGGAGTACCTGTCGACGAGATCGTCGTTTACAGGCAGTTCCCGGCGTCTTTGACGCGTGAAGCGAAGGGCATCATTCAAGGCGGTGCTGCCTGCGTGCCCGTGTATTCAGCTTTTTCCGCCCGCCGTCTGGCAGATGAGATTGCCAATCTTGAGATTGCCGATCTGGTTTGTCCCTGTATCAGCGCGCCGGTGGGAGAAGCGCTGGAAGGAATCGCACGGGTTTCGGTCAGGATCGCTGCCCGTCCCAACGGGGATGTCATGCAGGAATTGATTTTGAGTTGCTGCCGATTGGAGTAAGTTCGGGTCGTGGATTGTCAAAATCTATCGGGTGAGACCGATCGCGCGGTAGAATTGGCCGTAGAGGGAAAGGACGGCATTCGAAATGGGTTCAGGTGACAAGGCTGTCGGTAACAAACCTCCGGTGGGCGAGGAGTCCGGGGAATCCCCGGAGCGGGAAGACACGCACCGATCCGAAGAGAGCGAGGTCCCGTCGGGTGACAAGCCGAAAGAGGAAAGGGCCAGGCGCAGTGGATTCTTGCGGGGACCTGGAACGGTATCCGGGAAATTCCTCTTCGTCATCGTGGCTTTCGTTGCTGCCGCCGTGTTGACGCTCTGGGCGGCTCCGAGAATTGCCCGTGTTCTGCCGTCCGGCCTGGAACCCGTGGCGGCCTGGCTTTCGCCGGGCCAAAGCGAGGCAACCGCCAGGATTGATTCCCTCGAGAAAGACATTCGCGACCGGTTGACAGGGATCGAGGAGCGCCTCGCGGCCATCGAAGGTTCGACCGGGCAGCTTGTTTCGGACGCGGAAGCTGCACTCATGTTGTCAGGCTACGATGACTTTGTCGAATCAAGACTCGAGAGCGTTCGGGACATGCTTTCGGCTGAAGGGAATGACGATCTCGCGACGCGGATCGATTCGGTGGAATCACGCCTCGACGTGATCGTTTCCGATCAGTCAATCCTGCGGGAACTGGTCGAAGTTGGCGGAGGACCGGAGTCTTCCGCGGTGTCATCGGAAGTCCTGGGGCGAATTGCCGGGTACCAGACCGAGTTGGCAGGTCTCAGGAACGACCTTGCGGACGTCGCGAACCGCCAGGGAGACGCGATGAACCGTATCGGGGACCTGGCAAGCCGTCTTGATGACATGGAAGATACCCTGGCGGCGCTGGAATCGGGGACATCCGGAGCTGGTTCGGTTCAATTGGCCGAACTTGATGACATCAGGCTGGCGCTAGCGTCAGGGGACGCGTTTTCGCATGCCGCAAATTCGCTTGCCGGACGGCCCGGCATCGAGGTCCCGCCAGCACTTTCGGACATAGCGGCTTCCGGCACGCCTCCGGTGGCGGAGTTGAGGCACCGATTTCCCGAAGCCGCTTACGGCGCGATCCAGGCCACCGTCCTGGCGGAAACGGGAGATGGCCTGGCGGAACGGTCCATTGCCTTTCTCAGGTCCCTGGTTGTGACACGTTCCCTCGAACCACGTGAGGGAAACGACGTGGATGCCATCCTTTCGCGCATGGAGGCGCAACTGGATTTGGGAGACCTGGAAGGGGTGCTCAGGGAAGGTCTTTCCTTGCCCGAGAATGCATCAGTGTCGATGGCGGACTGGCTGGCGGATGTGCGCCGCCTGAACGCCGCGTTCGTCGCACTTGACGGTTTTTCAGGATCTGGCCGCGCAAAGGTCAACAACTGACGATGTGTGTGGCATGAAATGATCTGGCAAGCGACAAAGATCGCGCTCTTCCTGCTGGTGGTTGTCGGCATCGCATTTGCGGCCGACGTCTTCATCGGTACGGGCGAAATCGTCCGACTGTCTTTCCGTGGCCGCGAAATCAGCATGACGACGCCCGTGCTCGCGCTCGGCGTCGTTGCCGCGCTGGTCGGCGTCTGGCTCCTGCTTTACCTGGCCGGCCTGGCGATTGCGGTCATCGCGTTCTTCAGCGGCGACGAGACGGCAATATCCCGGTATCTGGATCGCAACCGCGAGCGACGGGGATTCGATGCCCTTGCGCGTGGAATGGTCGCCCTGGCTGTCGGTGAGGCCCGCGAAGCATCGGTACAGGCAGGTCGCGCAGAGCGTGATCTCAAACGGCCGGAATTGACCAATCTCATCAACGCCCAGGCAGCAGAACTGAGCGGTAATCGAACACGTGCGGAAGAGTATTACAAGCAGCTCCTTGGTGACGGCGCGACCCGGGTCATCGGTGTTCGCGGACTCATGAAGCAGAAGCTTGAGGATGGGGACACGGAAACGGCCCTGAAGCTCGCCGAGAAGGCGCTGGAATTGCGGCCCAGGCATGGAGAGACCATCTCGACCTTGCTGAAACTGCAACTGGAGCAGGAAGACTGGGCCGGCGCCCGGAAGACGCTTCTCGCGAGTGTTCGGGCAAAAAACCTCCCCAGGGCCATTGCCAAACGCCGTGAAGCTGTTGTTGCGCTGGCAGATGCGCGACGGCGCCTGGAATCGGATGATACATCCGGTGCGTCCAAGGCTGCGGCCGAAGCCAATCGTTTGTCGCCGTCCCTGATCCCGGCAGCGGTGCTGGCAGCAAGGTTCGAAAAGAAAAAGGGAAACGCACGAAAGGCGGAGGCAATCCTGCGAAAGGCCTGGTCTGCGAATCCTCATCCGGACCTGGCAACTGCTTTTGCTGCCATCCGTCCCGACGAGACGCCGACCGAAAGGCTGAGAAGGTTTCAGCAATTGCTGAAGCTCAACCCGTCGTTCGAGGAAACGCGTCTCCTGAAAGCGGAGTTGTTGCTGGCAGCGGAAGATCTGAACGGCGCGCGGAAGGCACTGGGATCGATGGCGGAAGAGGAGCCGACGGTCAGGTCATTGGCGATCATGGGCGCAATTGCAAAGAGTGAAGGATCCAGCGAACAGGTCGTACGGGGCTGGTTGACACGGGCCCTGAGTGCGCCTGGCGGTGCCAGGTGGATTTGCGAGAGTTGCAGCCACGTCCACTCATCCTGGGCAGCAGTTTGCGAAAACTGCAAGGCCTTCGACGCCATGAGTTGGAAAACCCCGAAAGCCGGTTCCGACTCCGGCGATTCGACGCCGGTCCTGGCTTTACAATCGATCGACCTGTGATGGACCTCGCCATGAATGGCGAGGCTTCCTGCTTCGCGGGCTGCCGCGGACAGAGTGTCCGTCTTACAAAGAAGCCTCCACAGGCAGGCACGGGCATCCTTCCGTGCGTGCGCCACTTGGTTCTCGTAGCGCAAGTGTCTGTATGCATGAGCGGCAGCGTCACGTCGATGGGCAGGACGCCTTGTATCCCCGCCCTGAAGTAAGGGGCTTCACGGCGGATTCGGTAAGCACCTCTCCGTTGGAGGAATGCATCCATGTGAATCTTCCACGCACCGGCGAGTCATTTCTGTCGAATTCGGCAACAACGTCCCCTTTGCCTCGTCTCGTTGTTGCGAGGTATGTCCTTCACACAGTTTCGCGACGGGTCAATCGTGAACGGAAATCTCCCTGGAACCTGGCCAGTATTGCAGGGGATACAACGACATCAAGCGATTCAGGTGTTCAAACGAAGCACGATGCTTGCGTTTGCTGCCCACGGATATAGTTTCCGCGAGGGTATTGGCATGGAGACCAACCCTTGGGCGCGAGTCGATTTGCGGACGTTGATGTCATGACGAGGGTCAAGGCAGCGCTCCAGGGACGTGTTCAGACCTTGAGTGACCTTTGCAAGCACTCATCGTGGGTTCCGTGCCTAAACCTTGAAGGAACGAAGCACTGCAAATGAAATCCTGCCCGGCAGGGTAGATCGGAGGTGGGGAATGTATCTGAAGAACGCATGGTACGTCGCTGGATGGAGCAGGGATTACGCACGCGGCCTGAAACCGGAGACGTTTTTGGGCGAGAACATCGTGTTTTTCAGAAAGGAAGACGGGCAGACCGTCGCGCTTGAAGATGCATGTCCCCACAGGAAACTGCCGTTGTCGAAAGGTCGCCTGCAAGGAGACCTCGTCGAGTGCGGCTATCACGGCCTGACATTCGATTGCCGGGGGACTTGCGTGGCTGCCCCTACCCAACCCGATCATGTTCCCCGACGCGCCCGGGTCAAATCCTACCCGGTCGTCGAACGGTACCGGCTGCTCTGGATCTGGATGGGCGATCCTCAAGAGGCGGATCCCGACCAGATCTTTCCGATCGAGAATTACGGGAGTCCGAATTGGGGCTCAACCGACGGCGGCGTCATGGACATTGACTGCAACTACCTGTGGGTTGCCGACAACCTGCTTGACCCCAGCCACGTCGCATGGGTCCACGTCACGTCATTCGCTGGCGCGGGTACCGATGACCAGCCGCTCAAGGTGGAGAAAACCGAACGCGGCGTCCTGGTTTCCCGCTGGATCATGGGGCAATTGCCGTCGCCGTATTACGCCGATCTCGTGAAGTTCCAGGGGCCTTGCGACAGGCTGCAGCACTATGAGATGTGTTTTCCCGCGATTGCCCTCAACAAGTCGGTCTACACTCCGGCAGGAACCGGGGGACCCGGCAAGCCGCAGGTAGGCAAGACCTATGTCAACATTTCGTACAATTTCATGACCCCGATTGACGAAAACCGGACCCGGTATTTCTGGTTCCAGCATCGCAATACCGATCCGGACGACAAGAAGATTTCGGACCGGATGAACGCGGGTGCGCGCGCTGCGTTCGAAGAGGACAGGGACATTCTGGTCGCGGTTCACAGGGGAATGGCGAACATGGCGACACCCAACATTGATCTTGGCCTGGATGCGGGAGCCAAGCTGTTCAGGCGTGGACTTCAGCAGCGCATAGATGCCCAGCACACGGCTTGATGAGCCATGATGGATCCAGCCTCGATGCCTTGAGGAAGTCCGGACGGGCGTTCAAAAACGGCAATTCGGCGGCAGCACTTGCCGCCAGGCGAACATCGACGGACGTGTTGCGTTTATCCGGCCAATGCGTCGCCGGAAACCGGGTGATCGACATCTTCATGTTCCGTTCGCCCCGATTTTCGCGTTGTCGACATGATGTAAGACCCGTGTCGTGGTGCGTGGTGCCGTTCAATCGGATACATGCCGCGATCCGGGTCCGTTCATATCGTCCAGGCGGTGGATGCGGATCGGGAAGGCGTTGCTGAATTGCCAGATGGAAGTATTTCCTCAAGGAGCAATGGATATTCCGGTCCCCGTTACACCAAGGCAAGAAGGAGACCGCCAGGTGCCAGGAGTAGAGACCTCCCGTCGGATTTTCCGCATCGATGGCTGAACCGACGCCACCAAAGAAGGCTGAACGGGCCCGGCAACTGGACCTGTTCGATGAACGCCGCCCGGCGGATATCGGTCCTCAAAAACAAACGGGAGGCGAGTCGACATCTCTGGCACTCAAGGCTCTCCCTGATTCTGAACTGGTCGAACGGGTCGCGCATGCCGACCTGGCAACCGTTGACACGCTCGCCGAGGAAATCGTCGCGAGGTCCCTGACGGTGGCGGTCCCAGCGCTTGAACGGCTGTGGCGCCGCTTCCACGGCTTTGGCATCAATCGCCCTTTCCGGGAGCAGAACGCGGTGCTGGAGACACTTTCACGGCTGAACGGTACTGAAGCGCGTTCCGCGTTGAGGCGAATCGCGCTCGGGCCAGGCGTGCCGGATTCTTTGTTGCCGGCTGTCCTTCGCGCCGCCGCCGACAAAAGGCTCGACCTGCCTGCCTCGTTCGTTTCCGGATTTCTTGATCACCAGGACTCGGAGATTCGCAAGCCAGCCTTCGCGCTTGCGCATGCGGCGAATGTGTCCGTGCTCCGCCTGCGTGAAGGCCTGTCTGACCGGCTGGCCTCAATCCGGCGCGATGCGGCGGTTGCGCTTGCCTTCCGGGGCGATGCATCTGGCCGTGACATGCTGATCTCCGTGCTCGCACATGCGCCTTCCGTCGAATTGATCGACGCCCTGGGCGTGATCTGCGACGACGAGGTGATCGTCGAACTCGGACGCTGCGCCATGCGTTTTCCCGATTTTGCGCCACGCGTCGTCGCCATCCTTCGCGAATTGGAAAGTCCGAAGGCAGAAAGGCTCGTTGTCCGACTGGAAACGGACTTGGAGGATCAGGTCACCGACGAGGCGTGAAGTACGCGGTCCCGGCGGGTTCGAAACCCGGCAATCCAGGCCCTGCTTCGCGGAATCCATGGCGCTATCGGAGCCTTTCGGGGGGTGCTTTGCCGTCTCCAGGTGGTTGCACGAGCCGCCGTCGTTCGAAAAGCGGCTTCTGTTGATCCTGGAAACGGGTCAGTCCCTGGATGCGGTGCAGCCCTGTTTGGCGTCTGGCTCCAGCCACGCTACCAGTTCGGCTACGGAGGTGAACATCGGCGAATGCGAGAAGCGTGCGGTTTCAAGCCGCAGATGGGGAAATCTCGCCGCGAGCAGGGCAACTGTCTCCTCGACCTCCACGGTAACGACGAAACGCCCGATGCACGAAAACGCGCCGCCGCCGAAATTCAGATGCAAGGGTTCGTCCTTGCGATCGATGTCAAAGACTTCGGGCGCGTGATAATGGTCCGCATTCCAATGGGTTGCCCCGATGTTCGCGAAGACCGGTGTTCCCACCGGCAGGACAACTCCGGCAACCTCCGTTTTCGACAGAACCTCACGCGACGTGGAGATCGTTCGCGGGTGATATCGCATGACCTCCTGCACCGCGCGCGCAGCCAAATCCGTGTTGGCGCCAAGGCGGGCCCAGATGTCGGGGCGGCGGGTCAGTTCGATGATTGCAATCGCAATCTGGTGCGATGAGTTGTCCGTGTTGGCTTCCGCCAGCTTGATGACCCAGTTGCGAAGGTCATCTGCGTCCAGTTGCCCGGCCTTCTCGGCGCGGATCAAATCGGAAAGGAGGTCGTCGCCTGGATGATTCCGGCGATCGGCAATGCGTTCATCGACAAAGTCGATGAGTGCTTCGAACGCCGCGATAACGGCCGGAGCGTGTTTCGGGTCGCGCGTGTGGACCTGTTGGACCGCGTGCGATGTCCTTGCCACGAAGTCAGCATCGCTGGCCGGAGCACCGACCCAGTGACAATAGACGGCGGAAGGAATTCTGTCGCACAACGTGGATACCAGATCGACGGGCCGGTTTGCCGGAATTGCGTTCACGATTTCGGTCACCACATTGCGGATGTTGGGCCGAAACGCTTCCGCCGTTTCCTCGCTCAGCAATTTTGTAATCGGTCGCCTGAGTTCGGTGCGACGACGACCGCGATTGAAAAAAGAGATCGACTTGCGCTTGTATTCGAGGGGGCGTCCCTCGGGCAGACCGAGGATCTCGATCAGCTTGGGGTGGCCCGTCCCGAAATTCCGTTCGATGATCGCCTTTCGGCACAGGTCGTAATCCAGCAATTCGACGCCGCGCTCGCTCCGTGCGATCTTCCATTTCCGCGCCCATCCCGAAAGAACCGGAAACGGTGAGGCCTGGTAGTCGGCTCTCGAAAAATCGAGGACCGGAAGATCCGACACGGCTCTCGGCTTCGTCATGTCATCGCCCCGATAAATCGCTCCCGTGTGTTCTCCCCTTCAATTGCGCGATCGAGCATCGGGAGGAATTGGTAGGAATCGGCGCCAAGGCCAAGGTCAATGTCCGGGGTCTTCCCGTGCTTGATGCCCGGGCGCACTTTCTCAGCCACCATGCGATCCTCTTTCAGCATTATTCGGGCGCCGCCGCTCATGACCTCCGAAATATCCTGATTGTCAAGATGCAGGTTGCGAAGCTGGAAGCAGGAACAGGGCGTGCAGTCATCGTCTGACCGTGTCATGGCCAATTTCGAGATATAGGTGAACGTGTCTTCCAACGGATACCGGTCGTATCCGCCCACACCCACCAGCGTATGGATCGACTTGCTGAGGCCGATTGCCGACGGAGGAAATTCGTCGTTCTGAAAATTGTCGCAATCCCCTCCAGAAGGTGCTCAGCCTTGCGAAATGGGGCAACGGCTGCACGTCACTGATCCCGCGCATGACCATCGTGCCCCGGCCTGTCTCTCCGCGTCCGACGGTTCGTCATCCGTACCGGGTAAAGCCTCCTGCCCATAAGCTGGCGTGATAGAAACGGCCGGGAGCGACTGAACCAGGTTGAACCGCAACAGCTTGGGAAAGAGCCAGGCAAACCCTCCAATTATTCGGGGATTGCATCGGCAAGCCGCTTGCCTTCCGGCGCTGGCCCCGACCTGCGCGCATCTCGAAGGCGCAGATCCTGGACCAAATGTTCCTCGGGGTCTTGACGTTCTGACGTGTCGCGCCTCGAGCGACTCTGAATTCGGCGGCAGCGGCCGCGAATCTGGAAACCGGGCCACGGCCTCGAACGCGCTCAAGGAACAAAGCAGTTCGGTGGTCAAATTCGCCGCAACAAATTTATGGCACAACGCCTTTCAAATGACGTAGGATCGGATCGATCACGAAGATCGACGCACGTGAATTCGGGTTGTGCGAGATGACGGAAATGACACCTGCACTCGGTGCCAGAAACCTCCTTCTGAACTGCGCCGGGGCGCAGCCAGGGGACCGATTGCTCATCGCCTTCGAGCCGCCGGAATTCGGCTACTTCGATGACGATGCCTGTGAATGCGTGGCCAGGGAAGCCGAACGCCTCGGGCTGGTGGTCGACGCTGTCAATGTCGGGTTCGACGCTGAAAATCCTCACCTGCCGGAACCGCTGCTGCGCAGGATGGAGCGTTTTGACATCATTCTCTTTCTCGCGAGGCTTGGCGACCAGCTCCGCTTTTCCGACATGCCTCAGGGAAAGAAAATCATCGTCAGCTTTGCCCTCAACGCCTCCCTTTTCGGGACGGGATTCGGAAACGCCCACCATGCGGCGTTCGAGGAGCTCAAGTCCGCGGTCAACACGGTTCTTTCGAATGCACGGGAAATCCGCATAACCTGTCCGGCCGGCACGGAAATCTCCGGAACGACCGAAGTCGATCTCACCCCGGAATGCGACACATCGATCATGCGCTTCCCGATGTCCATTTTCACACCCGTACCCGCGGCGGGATTCACGGGCCGGGCCGCGCTCCCCGGTTTCCTCACCGGTACCGGTTCGCGGTATTATGACGATTACACCGTGGAGTTCGAAGGCCAGGTCTTTGCGAGACTAAACGAGGGTCGGTTGACCGGGTTCGAAGGCAGCCGCGCGGATGTCGACCGCGCGAATGCCCACTATGACCGGGTCGCTGCACTGTTCGGGATCGACAGGAACTTCGTCCATTCATGGCACGCGGGTATTCATCCGGGTTGCGGCTTTCCTTGGGACGCCCGGGACAACTACGAACGCTGGGGAGGTGCCGCCTTTGGCAATCCCCGCCTTCTCCACTTCCATACCTGCGGCGCATATGCGCCTGGCGAGATTTCCTGGAACGTGATCGATCCAACCATTGCGGTTGATGGCGTAAGGTACTGGGAAAACGGGACGTTCATGGCCGATCTTCTTCCCCGGGGAGCCGAAATACTACGGCGCTATCATTGTACTGCCAACCTCTTCAGGCATCCGGATCGCGAAATCGGACTGGCGGTCGCGGCTTGACCGCATCTTGTCAGCGGCGAAGAAATGCAATAGGATGATTGCCACTGCGCCCGGATGATCCGGGCGCTTGGTGCGGAGCACTCCCGTCTCCGGAGCCGGACCTGAGAGGTGAAAAGGACACCCCGGCCGGCAAATCACGAGGAAACCCATGACAAGACCGATTGTCACACCCCTCACCCAGGCGCTGGCTGAGGGCAAACTCACACGCGAAGAATTGAAACAACTCATGCAGCGATCGGACGGGCCTGCGTTTCGCCGCCTGATCCTCTGGATCGGGCTGATTGCCTTGACCACCACGCTTGTTTCGCTGGCATGGGACAGCTGGCTGATCTGGCCCGCGATGCTGTTGCAGGGAACCGTGCTTGTTCATCACTTTTCGCTCCAGCACGAATGCGTGCACTACACGGCTTTCCGTACCCGGTGGATCAATGACCTGGTCGGGCAAATCTGCGGAGCCATCATCATCCTTCCACACCGGTTCTTTCGTTACGAACACTGCGATCATCACACCTACACGCAGTTGCACGGCGAGGATCCCGAACTGGTCTCGATGCCCAAGTCGTTCGGGGAGTACCTTTGGTACCTGAGCGCCATTCCCTATTGGCGAGGCAAGTTCACCGAGGTCCTGCGGCACGCCGCGGGTCGACTGAACGAGGCGGAGAAACGGTTCATTCCGACGGTGGAACACAAGGCGGTTTTCACCGATGCCCGACGGTTGCTTGCGGTCTACGCTGCTGTCTTCCTTGGCATGGCATTGACCGGCTGGTGGGGATTGATCTGGTACTGGATTATCCCGTTGTTCCTCGGTGAACCGGTCATGCGCTTTATCAGGATGACCGAACATGTGGGGCGCCCGACCGTGCCCCAGATGCGTGAGAACACCCGGACAAACCTGGTTTCCGCGCCGTGGCGCTTTCTGTGCTGGAACATGAACTATCACGCCGAGCATCACTATGTGGCGTCCGTTCCGTTTCACGCGCTCCCGAAATTGCACGAGAAGCTGAAAGACCACATCCATGTTGAAAAACATGGCTATCTTGGCGCGCATCGAGACATCCTTCGCCAACTCTTCAGCCGCAGTTCCGCGGCGACGGTGGAGCAGACGTGAAACGAGTGAAACGGTCCTGGACGGACCTGGTCGCTGTCGATGCACTCGAACCAAACTGGGTAACCCGGGTATCGCTCGGCCGGCGGCTGATCGCCGTTTACGATGCACCCTCGGGCATCTATGCATCGCTGGCCTTGTGCAATCATGGCGGTTCCGACCTGTGCGACGGGTACTTTGACGGTCACGTCATCGAATGCCCATTACACCAGGGCGCGTTCGACGTCCGGGACGGGAAACCCGTTTGCGCACCTGCGACGCGCCCGATGAGAGTGTTTGAAACGCGCGTGGAAAACGGGATGGTTCAGATCAGGGTCTGACACTCGAGGGAAGAATTCCCCCTGTTCGGCGGTCTTTCGGGAAACGCATCCCGGACAGGCCTCTGACGCGCCGTTCCCTCCGACGATCGGCATTGCCGCGAGATGCGCATCGATTGGTCCATGACTTCCCGGCCCATCGGAAGGTGGTTTTTCTCGGCTGACCAATTTGCCATGAAGCGACCAACCGTTTCGCGGTGCGCGTCTTGAACCAGTTTGTGCGGCAGGGCGGCCTTGGCAGAAAGATGCCGGAGTTCATCTTCCGTGTAGCCTGAGAATTTCCTCGTTCGGCTGAAGTTCAGCGCAGACTGGTCGTCGGGAATGTAGGGGACTGTCGATACCAAATCATAAGCGGGTGACAAACGGGCGTGTCGGTCATCGGGATATGTCAGGGACCAATTCTTGAGGTGCATGTCGCCATTGGCTATGAGCGTATTGAAGGTCAGGCACCGGATGAACTCCGCAACGTCCTCATGACCGGATTTGGCTGCAATGACCGTAGCAATGCGTCGAAAACGCGCGAGCTCGTACTTATTGTCGGCGTAGACATCGAAGACCTGGGCGAAGTCCTTGGCGTGCATGCGCGAACCGTCGTCGCTCCGGTCGAAACGGTCGACAGTGAAAGCCTTGTCTCCGCGACTGGCGGTACCAGCGGGCAGATTGCCGACCGCGTCGACATCGACAAGGCCAAAGGCCGGAACGCGAATGCAACCATGCGGGTCGGTGTCATCGTGGAGAACTTGTTCTCAGCAATGCCACGATACGCTTGTGATGGCAGCTTCACGATCCAGTTGCCACCGATTCCGCTTGCGGGGACCGTCAGCCTTCCCTCGGCGTTCATCACCGCAGGGAGTTTCAGCTGAACACCCGCAAGTGAGAAACGCAGTCCGCCATCGCGCGGCTTCTCGTCGAACTTTATAAAACCGTGTGTCGATAGCCACGGGTTTCCTTCGACATGTTCAACCGTCCCGCCACGGAGCTGCTGCGAAGCAGCTTCGTTCTTTGTGATGTAATCTAATCTGAATCACTGCATCACTATCAAGCAACATACGTAACATCAGGGCTTGAGTCCACCGGGATTG
>JAPOVX010000359.1 GCA_026707935.1 Paracoccaceae bacterium | reverse complement strand
TCGGTGAGGATGGCGAGTTGTGCATCCGCCTTGTCACGACCGGCAACATGTGGCTGGAAGGCGAGCCCGGGTTCATCGCGGATGATACCGATGCAAAGGAGTCGGAGCTTTTGCCGCCGAAATGCAGCCGCCAAGCGTTTACCTGGTTCAGGGACATGCTGGACAAACATGGCGATCTTCTCGAGGAATATGATCCGTGGCTTGAACGCGCCTACAGGCGCCGGATGTGGAAACAATGGACCAGGGCGCAAGTTCGCAGGTTGTTCAACCGATCGGAAAGAGGAAGGCCTTTGCCCATGAAAGGAACGGCGAGGGGTCAGCAGGACCGACATTAGGGTAGCGACACACTTCGTCTGAATGGCACGTCACGGACCCGGCGAAATGCCTCGTGTTCGGGTGAAACGATGGAGGGTTTGCCTGGAAATACCGGTGATTTTGGCGATTTCTCGCTTGGAAACGCCGCGTTCGATGAACTGCGGGCTGATTCCTGTAGGACCAGTGTTTGGCGGCAGTCCGGTTTAGGGCCAAATCCTTCATTTTTCGATCCATCGCCGGAAATTTTTCTGACTCGCGCGCGGCCTGGAGCGGATCAGGATTGTCAAATCCCCTCACCGAGAGTGGGTGCATCCCAATCTCTTTGTATTGAGTGATTCGGACAGTTTTTTTGCACCGGGGTGTTGCGTTGCGGGCGGCATGGCGGTTTTGTCCCTTTGGGCCCTGCCGGGTGATAGACGGCCGGAGACACTGCCGGGCGCCTTGCCGCCAGCATCGTTTCGCGAGATTGACGGCTGTCATACAGGAAACGCGTCAAACGGAAATTCGGGATGAGCAGTTACCCCAATTCGTTCAATTCCTGCTTTGACCAATCGAGCCTTTCAGCGATCAATTCAGCAAAGGGACGAACATCAAAGGCCGTGCCTGCAGCCTCAAGCGCCGACATGTAGCACGCCCGGTCCTCCAGCCCGATGATCGTCCAAGGATGGCCACCAGAGGCGAGCATGACATTCATCAAGAATCTTGCCATGCGCCCATTTCCATCCGGATAGGGGTGAACATACCCCATCAGCCAATGGCCAAGGACGGCGCGAACGGCGGCCGAGGGTTCCGATTTCATGTGCGCGAACAGTTCTTCCATACCATCGGCAATCGCTTCGACCCTGGGTGGAACATGGCGCGAACCGCGCAGACAGACTGGATGATTGCGAAATCCGGCAAGTACACCGGCACGTAGAATTCCGGCATCGACCGACGGCTGGAACAACTGCGCGTACCATCCGTCGTGATCCTCAAAGGCAACCTGTCCGGCCGGGTCTCCCGCGAGTACCCTTCCGATAGAAGCTCGAACTGCCTGGAATGCCTGCCAATAGCCGCGCGCTGCAAGCGCATCACGATCAGTGCGGTCAGCAGGGTTTCTCTCTGGATCAAACTGACCGGTCCGTACTCTCTCGATCAGCTTTTCGGTAACCCTGTATCCCTCGATTGACAGTGAGTTGTAGGCATCGCTGACGTAGATCTCGTCTATGCTTGCAAGATAGGCACCCGCATCACGAGGCAGCGGCAAGTCCTCTGGCAAAACGTCGATCACCTCTTCGCGCCCACCGTGCCATGCGTTCCGAATACGTCCAACCAGGGGCGGAATGCCGGTCTGAACGTGCGGCTGCGAGACGTCGGGCGAAAAAGGATCACGTTCCCGTACATCATGATCTGCTGAACGCATTCGCCTCAGGATCCGATCGGCTTCCTCCGCGCGGCCCATGTTCCTGAGTGCGCCCGCAACCCGGCCGGCCGCTTTCACATGTCCGCCATCGAGGAGCCGTGCAAGCAGACCGCTGATTGACCGTAATGATGCCAGCACGATTCGTGCTTCTAAGGGGTGATTGTGAAAGAAATTCTCCGTGACCTTGATGAGCGCCGCTTCGACCGCCAAAATCCGCAACCCGTCCTTTTGCACCAGGTCTTCTTTCCCGGGCAGCGCTTTTTTCAGATCGTAGATCGAGGTCTGAAACGGCAGCGGGCGATTGTTTCCCGATGCCCCTGGGCTCCAGATGACGACCTGTCTCGGAATCTCGGGATTTTCGGCATGCCACAGGAGCGATTGCTCAGGCGAGAGACACCATTCATCTCCAAACCTGTCAGTACAATACCGAATGCAGAATTCCCAAAATGAAGAATACCAATAGGTGGTGCCTCCCGGCCGATCCTCAGGACGTGTCGCTACCAGCCAGCCGGCCATGACGTCTTTCAGAAAGCCTGTTCGCTGCAAACGCTCACGATGCGTTCTGCTGAGCTCACTGCTCTTGATGACGTTGCCTACGTCCGCTTGCAATGTCCGCAACACCTCAAGGGAAGCCGCCAGTTTTTCGTTTGGAGATGCCATTTTCCTTGTTGTTCTTGCTCATCCTCGGGTCAACTGCACGTCTATGATGAAGTTCATATAAACGTGTTTCATGTTGATCATATAGACGTTTATAGTGTTGTTCATAAGCACGTCAATCGTGCTGGCGACATATTGACGCCCATTATCTGTGTATTTCCGATTGGAAAGGCGCATCCGCCTATCCGCCGACCTGGCCATTCTCCTCGCGTGGAGCAATTCAGCATTCCGGCAAAGTCGAACCTGAACCGCTACCGGTAATTTTTCCAATGTTTCGACGGTCTTTCTGTGGTTGAGCGGCGTCACACCAGGATTGACAACCGGGAACATTCTTGTGCCACGACACATTGTCACAGGGACGAAGCCTTTGCGAAGTTCATCGACTATTTCACCGCCAACAAGGCGCAGATGCAATACGACAAATACCGCCAACGAGGCATGCAAATCGGATCCGGTGACGTCGAGAATGCCGGTCGGCAGATTGTCGGGCTACGGATGAAACGGCCCGGAAGTCATAGGAGCGTCACAGGAGCCAATGCCGTGCTGGCGATCAAGTGCTGCCTCACGAACCAAAAGTGGGTCGACTTCCTCCACTGGCAAGCTCAACAGGTCCGTGGCCGCCTGAAACAAAGAGATTGGGATGCACCCCACCGAGAGTTCCCGGGCGGGCTGCCAGACGGATCGCCGTGACCTGCTACACTGGCGAGCGCGCATGGTGCGTCGTTCCATACTCAAGCGGAAATGCTACCTGCTTAAGCTGAAGTTCTTGGAGGTTGGTCAGAATAATCCTGTTCTGTCAATGGGTACGCTCGAAGGAGATGTCCCGCTCCGCCTGCATTCGGTCGCCGCGCTACATCTTCGCGATCCCTTTCAGCAGTTTCAGCGCCCTCTCCTGGCTGGCGTCGGGCCAGGTCGTCACCTCGATCGCGGCCTCCCCCTTCCCGCCGCCCGGGCGTGGAACCGCGTGGGTGGATCGGACAATGGTTGACAGGCCGTCGAGAAGGGTACGAAAGCTGTGGGCGCCGCTGCCGTCCGGCAGCGTGTGGGGATGAACCTTGGTCGGTGCCGGCTCCGAACGCCGGGCGGGCAGCACCGGATCCCCGGTCTCGTCGGGTTCGGTTTCGATGTAGCACAGGGGAGCCATGCCTTGCGCATGTGCCATTCGACGAGGTCGGCGAGCATGCAGATGAAGAAGTGGGCGCGGACCCGGTGCTCGAGGCGGCGGAATATGAGCCGGGCCTGGAGGTTGCTGAGCTTGAGACTGCGGAATGCCCGCTCCACGCGGGTCAACCTCTTTTGGTTCCGGACGCATTCACCGGCGGCCATGTCTTCGGGGCCGAGCGAGGTGCGGATGATGTAGATTCCGCCGAGGCCGCCCTGCAGTGGCGTGTTCCGCTGAATCGCGCAAATGACGCGAGGCGCCGGGGAAGCCGCCCCCAAGAAGACTCTCGAGGGCACAGCCCGGCTTGTTTTCGACCACTGCGTCGATTTCCACATTCGGCACTGAAGCCGGGTTCAGGGAGCCAACACGCTGACCGGTATGATCCGGACCACGTCTTTCCGACGGTTTCATTGTGGCAGTTGCGTTCCCGCCGCCTGCAACAGGTCTGCGAGGTATTCCAGCGTCGCAAGCGCTTGCCTGGTGACAACCACCTCCACGAGGACGGCCTTGTGCGGGGGCGTGCAAATTCCGGCAGTCGCCGCGACGGCATCGCGCGTTACCAGTTTTCCCTTTGGCATGAGCGTCTCGAGGGTTTCCTGCCGGCCCGGGATTTCCAGTTCGCCGACATCGAGGCCAAGTTGCCCCAGGACGGCATCGGCCTGTTCCCTGCACCTGATAATCGAGAGCGCGTGCGATTTCCTGGCTTCGAACTGGCGGCGTGCCTCATCATGCAGGGTCCGCACAGGCTCGAAGTCGTCAATGCCCGCATGCTCGCAAATCCTGGCAATGACAGTCTCGGGATCGAACTCCGTCCAAACGCTGGTCCTTTGTCCCGTAAATGTATCCGTGAGGCCGTACGCCTGGCTGAATTGCTCCGTTTTCGGCGGCGTTTGCAGTCCGTTGTAGTACGTGTTGGCGTGGTATCCGAGCCAGGACCCACTCCATGCCGTCTCCATCAATGCGACGGCGGCTTCGAGGCGTTCGAGCGTGCCCGATACATCTGCCGTCTCTTTGCGCCCGAGATACTGCCGCAGGGATTCCGCGATCCCGAGAAGTCGCGCGCGCGGCGCAATCAGTTTCATTCTCGGACTCATCCGCGTTGCCGTTCGTCGTCCCGCGCAGAACGGATCGGTCGCTTTTGGTGCCTCGCCACCTCCACAGGGAACCGGAAGCAACGTCCTGGTCCCGCGCGTGGCACTGACCGGAAACGCCGGAAAGCCGCCCGCATCGGCCTCTTCCGAGAACGCCGGTGCGGGAGACGGAGACTTCCGGAGCGGAGCGGCGGTTTTCCGCCAGGGCGGCCGCGCCGCTGGCATCGGTCGTACCGCGGCAGCTGGGTCCGGTCCGCGTTGCCACCGGGTTGTCTGCAGCGCGACAGGAAACACGCGGGAAGACTGCCTTCGCCGAACACGGATGGACATCGGGAATACCGACCGGCGCGGTGCGGGTATCCGGGCGCCTGCCAGGACATGGGAACCCGTCCCGACGCCGATGGTTCGCGTGATCGGATCACTCGATGCCGAGCACGAGTCGCGGCAGCGCCAGGGACAGTTCCGGCACGAAGGTGACGACGAGCACCATGGGGAGATGGCCGAGGCAGAGCAGTTTCATGGTGGGCACGACATACTTGTCGAGCGTGAGCTTGCTCACCCCGGCTGCCATGTAGAGCATCGGGGCACAGGGTGGGGACACGTTTCCGAGACCCAGGTTGGTGCCGACGATCGCGGCGAAGTGGATGGGATGCACGCCGACCTCCTTGGCCACCGGCAGCAGGATGATCGCTGCCAGCACGCTGCCCGACACGTCGTCGACGATCATGCCGATCAGCAACAGGATGACATTGATGATCAGCAGCACGAGGACCCGGTTCTCGGTCAGCGCGACCAGTGCCTGGGCGACTTCCTTGGGTACCTGCTGGAGGATCATGGCGCGGCTCATGACGAACAGGAAGAACAACACCGCGATGATCGAACCGGTGGTGATTGCGGCGCGCGCAATGGTCGACGGAAAGTTCCTGATCGTCAGCCCGCGGTAGAACAGGAACCCGACGGGAATCGCGTAAACCAGGGCGATTGCCGCCGCTTCGGTCGGCGTCGCGATGCCGGAGTAAATGGTGCCAAGGATGATGATCGGCATGAGCAGCGCCCAGAACGCCTCGGTCCCGGTCTTGGCGATGTTTCCCACCGACTCCCTGAACGGGATCTTTTCCTCGACCTTGATGGTGTCGACGTTGCGCAGGAACAGGAAGTTCAGGCAGACATAGACAAACGTCAGGATGGCGCCGGGGATCACCGTCGACAGGAATGCCGCACCCACCGACAGCCCGCCGGTCACTGCAAACACGATCATGGGGATCGATGGCGGGATCATCAGCGCCAGCACCGACGAGCAGGCCACAAGCGCCGTGGCGTGGCCAGCGGGATAACCTTCCTTGATCATGCGCGGGATCATGATCTGCCCGATGGCGGCGATCGCCGCCGACGACGAGCCGGAAATCGCCCCGAACAGCGCGCAGGTCACCACGGTCACCGCGCCCAGTCCCCCCTTGAGGCGGCCGACGAAGGCGTTCACGAAGGCCAGGAGCCTGTCGGAAATGCCGCCTTCGGCCATCAAGGTCCCGGCCATGACAAAAAGCGGAAGCGCCAGAAGGGCGAAACTCGAGGTGGTCTGGTAGGCAAAGGGAATGAGGAACGACACATCCGATCCGGAGGCAGCGCCAAAGACCAGTGCGCCGATGCCGAACGCAAAGGCAATCGGCATCTCGGCCAGGAGCAGGACCACTATGAGCCCGAGGGAGGCAACGAAGATCAGCATGGCCTAGTCCTCCCTCTCCTTGCCCAGGTGGGCCAGCAGGTCGGCAAACTGGTTGACGGCCTGCAACACCATGTAGACCGCCGTGCCGGTGAAGCCGAAGATGAGCGAGGCCGACCACCACCCCTTCGGCCAACGCATGTAGGAACTCAGACGCCCGGTCTGGATCTCGAACAGCGCGTACCGGATTGCGTAGTATCCGAACACCGCGCACGCGACGATGCCGAGAACCGTCATCAGCAGCCTGACACCGCGCACCGAATTCGGGTTCTTCACGACCATGGTCAGGATCCCGCCGTGGATGTGCTCGCCGTTGCGGGTGACATAGGCCACGCCGAGGAAGTAGAACCAGGCGCCGAACAGCAGGGCGAGTTCCTCGATGCCGACGAATGGCGAGGCAAAGACGTATCGGAGAACCACCTGGGCGAACATCAGGGCGGCGAGGCAGAGTCCGAACAGGATGATGAAGACGTAGAGGATCCGTTCGAAGACCGCCTCCGCCGAAACGATCCAGCGCAACCGTTCCGCCAGTGCCCCTTCCGGTATCGCGGTCAGGTGTTCGGGGGGTTCAGGGTCGCTGAGTTCGGGGTCGAAGATGAACGACGCCGCACCCACGGGTGACCGGGGGCGCTGTTTGGATTCCCGTTCCATGATGTTGTTCCAGTTCCACGAACGTCCGGGCGCCTGGGCGCCCGGACTGGTTTTCGGGAAAGAAGGGGCTGATTGCGCTAGTTGATGCCCACGACGCCCCGGATTTTGTCCATGATGTCCTTGCCGACGACGGACTCCATCATCGGCCATTCGTTGTCGTAGACGATCTGCTTTGCGGCGCTCATCTGTTCATCGGTGAGCTCGACGACGTTGATCCCGGCATCGCGGGCCTTCTGCAGGAACTCGTTGCTCTTGCGTTCGGCTTCATCCCAGGACCACGCGATCGTCGTGTCCGCCGCCGTTTGCAGATTGCCGCGAACGTCGTCAGGCAGGTCGTCCCACCAGGCCTTGTTCACGAGCCAGAACGCGACCTCGAAGTAATCGTTGGTGAGGATATTGGCTTCGAGGACGTCGCGGAGCGTGTAGGTCTCCACCGCGGTCGAGAACGACCGCGCGTCGACCGTTCCGAGCTGCAGGGCGGTGTGCACCTCGGACAGCGGTATCGGAACCGCGGCAAAGCCGAGATTGTTGAAACGGTCGACGGCGATGGAAAGCCCGGGGACGCGGATCTTCATGCCGCCCGGGTCGTCGGGATAGTTGACCGGAAGTTCGCCCACGCCTTTCCTGATAACCACGGATCCGAAATCTGTCGGGATGATCCCGACGGCGTGAATGCCGAGGTCCGCCAGCATGTCGTTGTAGACGTCCAGCATGCCGGCGCCGGGGCCGTAGAGCTGCTTCGCTTCCTCCCAGTTCGAGACGATGTAGCCGAGGTAGATGAGGTCCAGGCGCTTGTCGAAGTCGGAAGACGCCCAGGTG
Organism: Paracoccaceae bacterium; assembly: GCA_026707935.1. Classification (GTDB taxonomy): domain Bacteria; phylum Pseudomonadota; class Alphaproteobacteria; order Rhodobacterales; family Rhodobacteraceae; genus JAPPHA01. The sequence continues at coordinate 5,049 of JAPOVX010000359.1, read as the reverse complement.
AGCGTCATCGGGACGACACCTTGCATGGACTGTTCGAACAACGACACCCAGTCCCCGAGGTCGCCGCCCGGATGATATGCGATCGAGACCCCACTGGCGTCTCCCAGCTCCGCCATGAAGCGCTCGGAGATGGCATGGAACACATGGTCGGTGTTCATCGCGTGCGCGAGGATGAATTCTTCATCCGCGTTTGCAGCCGGAGCCCAGGCGCCCGCTGCAATGGCCGCCGCGGCAACACCGGCCGTGAACGGTTTGCAAAATCGTTTCTGCATGACTTTGTCCTCCTTCCAACAGTGGTTGTCAGCAATGTTTCCCCGGAGGTTCTCTTCCCCGGGGCTCAGATCTTCACGTAGACCTGTCCGTTCTCCGTCTTCACCGGATAGGTGTTGAGGCCGGTGCAGGGTGGCGGTGAGACCACCTCGCCCGACCGGATGTCGAACCGGCCCTGGTGAAGCGGGCACTCGATGACATGGCCCGTCAGGAGCCCTGCCTCGAGATGCTCGTCCTCGTGTGTGCAGATGCCGTCGGTGCAATAGAATCCGTCCTCGGCGTTGTAGATCGCGTATGTGCGCCCGGCGTGATCCCAGCGGATGAGATCTTCCTCGTCGATGTCGTCGCAGGCGCAGGCGTGAATCCAGTCGGACATGTCGGTGGTCCTCACACATGGAAGACCTGGCGGCGCACGAGCGCCTCCAGGAACTTCTCCTGCTCGTTCGGCAACATCGACACGGAGGTTCGTGCGTCCGGGTAGCTGCCGTCAGTCACCGCGGACCGGTAGTCGCGAAGGGCCCGCAGGCGTTCCGCGGCGAGGTGGTTGCGGATCGATCGAAGGTCGGCGAACGCGCGGGCGTGCGCGGGAGCAGGGGCGGACTCTCCGCAGATGTCCACGAGAAACATGAAAATCACGTCGCCCGAGGATCCGGCGCCGATCGAATGGGTGACGAGCCTGGTCAGGGGATTGATCGCGGCCAATGCTTCGGCTGCCACGCATTCGACCTCGGCGGCATAGGCGCCCGCGTCCTCGAGCCGGCGAAAGTCCTCCGCGAGTTCGAAAGCCTCGTCCGCCGTCTTGCCGATGATCCGCAGCCCGCCCCGCCGGGTCGAGAGCCGCGGCACCAGACCGAGATGGCCCTGCACGCACAACCCCTCGTCGGCCAGCATCTCGACGGTGTGCAGGCTTCGCGGCGTATAGACGGCATCAGCACCGGATTCCGCCGCCTTGACTGCCGCGCGCAGGATGTCGTCCGGAGTGCGGTGTGCCGTCATCGGCAGATCCGCGATCGTGAAAATCTCCGGCGCGCCGGCCCGGACCGCCGGAAGATCGCCATCGGACGTGTTCAGCACATCGATGCCGGCTTCCGCGCAGGCCGCGGCCTCCTCTTCCGTTGCCGGGCAGGTCTGGCACAGCCTGCGCCGGCCTTTCAGGGCGATGACGTCAGCCACCGTCAGGTTGCGCCGGGCCGGTTTCCCGCCGTAGGTGTAGATGCGCCTGCGGTTCACTGCATCGTCGCTCTGGCGATCTTCTCGTAGGCGCCGCCGTCGGTAACCATGTGGGGGGCCTGCCGGATCCAGGCGGATTTCGTGCCGTAACCGAGCGACCGCCTGGCGACGACCCAGAAGAGATCGACGTTCGTTCGCCAGAACCCCGGGTCCGGCGCCGGGGTCTGGTCGACCACCTCCCTGTGCAGCTCGGGAAGGGAATAGAACGGAACCTGCGGGTAGAGGTGGTGCTCCACGTGGTTGTTCATGTTGAGATAGAGGAAGCGGCCGATCCAGTTCGTCCTGAATGATCGCGTGCTCTCGATGATCGAGGGCGAGTTCTCCTGCAACTCCGCGTGCTGGATGATGTTGAACATCAGCATGATCGGACCGCCGAGAAGGCGGGGCAGCACGTAGAACCACAGCGGCCAGGTTATTCCGGAGGCAATCAGGACGGCGATGCCGAGGTAGGCGGCCGAGAAGATGCGCGCGTTCCGGGTCATCTTCGGAAGTTCGGCATCCGGTGCCACGTCCCGCATCAGGTCCGTGTACCGCTTCGTGGCGAGCTGCCAGAGAACGCGTGCCTGGAAGACGTGCACCGACAATCCGCTGACGTCGTAGAGCCACCCCTTGAAATCGAGCGGCGTGTCGAACGGCATCTGGCTGTCACGGCCGACGTACCATGTATAGGTGTGGTGGTTCGTGTGCGTGTAGCGACGGTGCAGTGGCTCCTCGCCGTAAAGGAGGGACATGGTCCAGAAGACCATTTCGTTGAGCCAGCGCGTGCGGAATGCCGTTCCGTGCGCTGTCTCGTGGCTGAGCGAGTAGGACGGCACCGACATGACGACGCCGAAAACGAACATCGCCGGCCAGACGTAGAGTGTCCCCAGTGACAGCCAGATGCATGATCCCGTCGCAACCATCGCGCCAACCCAGGCGGCGAGGTAGGCAAGGCCCGGGCGGTCACTGCGGCGGGCCAGGGACTTCAAACGCCGGCGATCGATCCGGATGCCCGTCGAGGCGGCATTCGTGATGACACTGCCGGCGGAGTCCCGGCGCGGGGCCGTCTCCACCCGGGGCGTAACCCGGGTTCCCTTGCGGCCGGGGCCGTTGATTTCCATCGAGAGATCCATTGTTCTATCCGCCAGTTACCGCGGCATGACCGCACCTTCGGATGCGGGTGCCACATGCTCCAGGTAGTGCTTGAGATAGCCGCGCGTGACCCGGGCCGGCATCGGCGGTCTGTTGACCCGGCGCGCGGACAACACCGAAGCGTCCACCTCGATGTCCAGCCTGCGCCCGGCCAGATCGATCCGGACCGGATCGCCGTCCTCGACGAACGCGATCGGCCCGTCGCGTGCCGCCTCCGGCGTGACGTACCCGATGGCGGGGCCGTGCGTGGCCCCGGAAAACCGTCCGTCGGTGACAAGGGCGCAGCTGTTGCCGAGGCCGGCACCCATCAGCGCGGATGTGGCGCCGAGCATTTCACGCATGCCGGGCCCGCCGCGCGGCCCCTCGTTCCGGATCACGATGCAGGTGCCCGGCCCGATGGTCGAACCGCGCACCGCGTCGATCGCGCTTTCCTCATCCTCGAAGACGCGTGCGGGCAGGACGGCGTCCCACATGTCCCTGGCAACGCCGGATGCCTTGACCACGGCACCGCCCGGGGCAAGGCTGCCCCTGAGAACGAAGATCGATCCTTCGGTATCGACCGGGTCGTCACGCCCGCGAATGCACGCGGGATTGCAGACCGCGGCCTTGTCGGCAAGGGCCCCGGCGGTCTTGCCGGCGACCGTGCGGGTTTCCGTGTGGATCAGGTCTCCGAGGGCGCGCATGACCGCCGGCACGCCGCCGGCTTCGCCAAGGTCCGTCACGCCCCAAGGCCCGGATGGTGCGAGTTCGACGAGGGTCGGCGTATCGCGGCTCAGCCGGTCCCAGGTATCGAAATCCACCTTGACGCCGGCCTCTTTCGCCATGGCAATCATGTGCAGCACCATGTTGGTGGAGCCGCTGACGGCCATGCCGACCCGCATGGCGTTTTCGAAGGCCTCCGGCGTCAGGATCGTGGACGGGCGGAGATCGTCCCTGACCAGTTCCATGATACGCATGCCGGTGTATTTCGCTGCACGCAGCTGGTGGTTGCTCCCGGCAGGCAGGGTGCCGGTGTTGGGCAGCGCGAGACCCAGGGCCTCCGTGTAGATGCCGGCGGTGTTCCCGGACGTCGCCGTATCGGAGGCGCCGGGGAACGGGAAATGGTTGTCTTCGAGACCCTTCAGGTCTTCCCGGCTCAGTCTCCCGCGCAGGTGCTCGCCGACACCGTCGTAGACGGTCTCCAGAAAGACCCTGCGCGCCTTGTGGACCCCGGCCTTGGTCGGCCCGCCGTAGAGCATGATGGCAGGCAGATCCAGGCGCGCCGCCGCCATCACCATGCCCGGCACGACCTTGTCGCCCGAACCGATGAGGACCATCGCGTCGAAGCGGTGGCCCTCCACCATCAGTTCGATCATGTCGGCGACGAGGTCCCGGCTCGGAAGCACGTAGCGCATGCCGACCGAGGCGAAGGTCTCGCTGTCCGTGACGTGAAAGGTATTGAATTCGCAGGGCGTTCCTCCGGCCATGCGAATCCCGGACTTGACAGCATCACCAACCTGCCTCAGGTGAACGTTTTCCGGCGAAAACTCCTGGTAGGTGTTGACGACCGCGATCATTGGGCGTTCGAACTCCTCGTCGATCAGACCGGCGCCTTTCGCCCAGGCGCGTTGCAGCGAACGCTCCACCCCGAGAAACTGCAGGTCACTGCGCGAAGTCATGACCGTTCCGCATGGTGCGCATTTCTTCCTTGGCGGGCGTGGGATCCATGCACGATCACCTACTGCCGTTCCGGAGACGCACCTACAGACAGTTCCGAAAAACAGTGAATACAGACGCAGACTGTCAGGAGTTCCGGTGGTATCCGGTCATGACAGCAGATCCGAGCGGACGGCACGGTCCGGACTGGCGGACAGCCCGTCCATGGGACCATGCGAGGATCGATCATGCCGCATGCCGCGCTCCGGTCATAGAGGCCGCAATGTACGAGAACATGATCAGTATCGATCGTGAAGCTTCGGAAAGCTTGCAGATGCAGATCCGACGGCAGATCGCGATCGGGATCGTCAACCGGCAGTTCGCCCTGCACCGGCCATTGCCCTCGATTCGCCGGCTTGCGGCGGAACTGGGAGTCAGCGTGACAACCGTCGCGCTGGCCTACGATACCCTGAAGCAGGACGGATTCGTCGAGGCCCGGACGCGTTCGGGATTCTACGTCAACCAGGACGTCCCCGCTGACCCTGCCCACACGTTACAGGCGGGCGTCGCGGACGAAATCGCCACCCTGCCGGAAAGGATCGACTACCGGGAGTTCTTCAGGGGCCGCACATTCAACCTGCGGCATGTCGCAAAGCCGGCGGACTGTCTCATCCGGTTCCGTTACCCGTTCGTGTGTGGCCTGATCGACCCGTCGCTCTTCCCGATTGCGAGCTGGCGCGAGTGCGTCCGGGATTCCGTCAACGTGGTCGAGGTGAGGAATTG
>JAPOVX010000278.1:4415-13091 GCA_026707935.1 Paracoccaceae bacterium | reverse complement strand
TCCATGGATCGCCCGCGACACATGCCGGGGTAGACCGGGGGGAGAGACGGTTTTACGGATACGGGCGATGAATGCGCCGGAACGGAAAGTGGACGCTCACTGTCCTGGACGGACCAACCTGATTCCTGCGGAGCAGAAAGCGCCGCGGCAATGTCCTTTCTCGAGCACCGGCAGGGATAGCAGAGTCCGTACGCGACAAGCCGCGACAGGACATCCGCGTAAATGCTCAGTCTTTCCGATTGCCGCATGACCGGCTTCCGCCAGGTCAGGCCCAGCCATCCGAGATCCTCGTAGATCGCCACTTCGAACCTTGCCTTGCACCGCGCAACGTCAATGTCTTCAATTCTCAGGAGGAACTCGCCCCCACATGCCATGGCCGCCCGCCAGGCTGTCAGGGCCGAAAATGCGTGTCCAATGTGAAGAAACCCGGTCGGAGATGGGGCAAAACGTTCGCGCATTCAGGTCCTTTGCATCACGAATACGGTCGAGCACATATCCAGTTTTGAAATATGAGGGCCATACTCCTCGTGGAGCATGCGGAATTCTCCGGATCCCAGCCTGTCTTCAACGGCCTTCATGTACTCCGGTTCGGCCAAGGTGTGGTCATTGAACGAAAAGACCATCAGGTTGCCTGACGCAAGTAACGACAGGCATTCGTGGAGAAAGTCGATCGGGGCCGCCCCGGTGCCGATGACGCCGATTGCCGCGATCAACTCATAGGTGCCAGGTTCAAACAGCAAAGGTGCGCCAGGTTCGGAAACCGAGAGATTCCTGTAAATTCCAAGTTCTTTCGCCTTGGCGAGCATCTCCCGATTGACGTCCATCCCGAAAATGTTCGAGAACCCCGCTGCGGCGAGCGCCTTGCCCGAAATCCCGGTTCCGCATCCCACGTCCAAGACGGGCCGAGACCTGTCATGGACAAATCGTGCCGCGGCCTGTGCGCATCTTTGCGGAGTGACATACCCGTGAGCAGTCAGGTCCGCATCGTATGATTCTGCCCATTCACTATAGAGATCGTGTCTCTGCTGATCTGTGTCCAGATAATAGACCTCCGAGAGGAAATCTCTAGCCATCGGTCTGCTCCATCTTCAATCGGCGGAGTTGAGCAGAAGTCTACCGAACACGTCAAGCCTTTGGTCGGATCCTACGAATTCCAAACGAATCCGAAGGGACTCGATCTCGTGTAGGCGAAAACGATCGAATGCGGACCGCGAACCTGTTCCCGGAAGGCGTCGCCTTCCTAAGCAGGACCATCTCGGATAGGTGTTTTCGCACCGTCGTCATCTGTTTCGCCGCCGTTCCTGTCCGGCTCGACAATTCTGGCAACGGACACGACTTCTTCCTCGCCGGAAATTCTGAAAACGGTGACGCCAGCTGATACACGACCGGCTCGCCTGATATCGGAAACCGGGCATCTTATGGACTGGCCCGTCGACGTCATGAGCATGATCTGATCGTGATCCTCGACAGTCAATGAAGCGACAATCCGATCATCGCGCAGTTTCAGGTTGGCCGCCTTCATGCCTTTTCCGCCACGGGCCGTAATCCTGAACTCATGTGCAGACGTACGTTTGCCGAAGCCTTTCGACGTTATCGTCAGAATGGATTCCTCGGATTCAAGCAACTCGGCATACCTCGAGTCTTCGAGTGGAGAAACAGGCTGATCCACACGAGCAACTTCGCCTTCGCCTCCGTTCTGTTCCCTGGCCAGGGCACGCATTCGCGCAAATGCAATTCGTTCTTCCACCGTCAGTTCAACGTGCCGGATAATTGCGAGCGAGACGATACTGTCCCTCCGCTTCAACTTGATTCCCCTGACACCTGTGGAAGGTCTTCCCTTGGATACCCGGATGCTTTTGACTGGAAAACGGACAATCTGACCGCGCGAAGTTGTCAGCAGGATGTCTTCAGCGCGTGACGCGGTCATAACCCCGATAAGGCTGTCACCGTCCCTGAGGCCGACCCCGATCTTTCCGTTGACCCAAATATTCTGGAAATCGGTACGGGCATTGATCTTGATTCGACCATTCCGCGTCGCGAAAACCATGTAGTCGCGGTCCGGATGATCCGATTCCGGCATGATCGCGGCAATCGAGTCGCCCTGCCTGATCTGCAGAATATTGACCACAGCTTTTCCGCGGGCGTTTCTTCCCCCTTGAGGCAGCCGCCAGGTCTTGAGCCGATAGACCATTCCGGTAGTCGAGAAGAACAGGAGCGGCGTGTGCGTATCGGTGACGAACACGGACGTTACGAAGTCCGTTTCCTTCGTCGCTGGACCCTTGAGGCCTTTTCCGCCGCGCCTTTGTTCCCGGTATTCGGACAGCGCGGTCCGCTTGATGTATCCTTCGTTGGTAACCGTGACGACCATGTCCTCACGTTCAATCAGATCATCGTCATCGAGTTCCTCGGTATCATCAACGATTTCGGACCGGCGCGGCTGAGCAAACCTCTTCCGAACCTCGTTCAGTTCGTCGGTGATAATGGCCAGCGCTCTCTCGCGCGACCCGAGAATATCCAGGAAATCCCTGATCTGATCGGCAAGGGTCGCGAGTTCTTCCCCGATGTCCTTGACGCCCATGGCAGTGAGGCGTTGGAGCCGCAGTTCCAGGATGGCTGAAACCTGGGTGTCCGACAGTCTGTACGTCCCGTCTTCACGTACCCCGTGCAACGGGTCGTCAATGAGTCGAATGTACTCGATGATCGACGCAACGTTCCACGTCCGCTCGAGAAGCCTTTCCCGAGCTTCTGCAGGGCTGGCCGACGATCGGATCATGGCCACGACGTCATCGACGTTGGCGACCGCAACCGCCAATCCGCAGAGCAGGTGGCTTCGTTCGCGAGCCTTGCGCAAACGAAATGCTGTCCTTCGAACAACGACCTCATTCCGGAACTCGATGAACGCCGAAAGGAATCCCCGAAGATCCATCAATTCGGGACGTCCGGCGTTTAGTGCCAGCATGTTGCACGAGAATGACGTCTGCAGCGCCGTCTGGCGATACAGCTGGTTCAGGATCACCTCCGGCGACGTGTCGCGTCGCAGCTGCACGACAATCCGCATTCCGGATCGGTCCGATTCATCCTGGACACCCGAAATTCCGGGGATCGACTTGTCGCGCGCGAGTTCTGCTATCCGTTCGACCAGGGACGATTTGTTGACCTGGTAAGGGATTTCGGTAACGACGATCGCAGGGTTGTCCTTGCCATCGTCTTCGATTTCCGTCCTTGCGCGAATGACGACCCGGCCTCGTCCCGAAGTGTAGGCTTGCCGGGCCCCGATCGTACCAAGGATAACTCCGCCCGTGGGGAAGTCCGGCGCCGGCAGGTGCCGCGTCGAAATCTGGATCGAATCCAGATCGGGGTCTTCGATAAGAGCCAGCGTCGCGTCGATGACCTCACCGAGGTTATGCGGTGGAATATTCGTTGCCATTCCGACCGCGATTCCGCTTGCTCCGTTGACGAGCATATTCGGGAACCGGGACGGCAGCACGATCGGTTCCAGATCCTTTCCATCGTAATTGTCCTGGAAATCGACCGTGTCTTCCTTGATGTCGGAAAGCAGGAAGCCGGCTGGCCGGTCCATGCGGACTTCCGTGTAGCGCATTGCCGCCGGATTATCGCCGTCAACGGAACCAAAATTCCCCTGGCCATCGAGCAAGGGCAACGACATGGAGAATGGTTGTGCCATGCGAACAAGCGCGTCGTAGATCGCACCATCCCCGTGAGGGTGGTACTTACCCATGACGTCGCCAACCGGCCTGGCAGATTTTCGATAGGGGCTGTCGTGAGCGTTTCCGGCTTCGTGCATCGCATAGAGAATGCGACGGTGCACAGGCTTCAACCCATCCCTCAGGTCGGGAATCGCCCGGCTGACGATCACGCTCATTGCGTAATCGAGATAGGAGGTCTTCATTTCCTCCTCGATGGCGATCTGCGGACCGTCGCCGGGCTCCGCAATCGGCGGGTTTTCTTCCGGAATATCTGTCATGTCCACCAAAACTTGCTTTCCGCCCGCAACTCACACCAAATGTTGTAGATCACTGTAGCACAAATACCGTTATTTGCAATGCCACGCACGTCAGGATGACGGCTCCAGGCACGAAGCGACAACCCGCTACGGTGGATTGAATAGATCGATAAAATATTTTTATTTCAAACTATTACACTAAGATATGAAAGCGGAATCGTCGAATACGTCACGTCCCGTTCGAACACGGACATGCAGACACCGACCAGCATCATGTTTTCGGCAGAGGGGTACAGCCTGGACGCACCGCAATTCGGGGCAGCTCTTGTCCCAAGTAAATGTGATACGCCCGGACGAATTCAGCCAGTGGCCAGATCCTTCACGTTGCACGGAGCGACCAGATCCAACCAGCTGGAGCTGGATCCACTTCTTCCCGCGGCTATGGCGGAAAACCGGTCTGGCTCTGGATCGCGTGTCATGCAAAATCCATTACAGTATTTGTCAGAAGGGGAGTTCGTCTTCTTCTTCAGAATCATATCCGATCTCAGCGGTCTGCCGTGAACCGTCCTGATCTCCGTAATGACCGCCGGACCCTCTTTGTCCGCCGTCGCGAGGGCCAAATCCGTCGTCGCTTCGTCGGTCCAGAAACGTGATCGATCCCCCGAATCCCCTGATCACGACTTCCGTCGAATAACGGTCATTCCCTGTAGCCGGATCCTGCCATTTGCGGGTCTGGAGTTGACCCTCGACATAGACTTTAGAGCCCTTTCTGAGGTATTGTTCGCAAATCTGAACTAAGCGCTCCGAAAAAATCGCTACGCTGTGCCATTCGGTACGCTCTCTCCGCTCCCCTGATTCACGGTCACGCCATGTATCGGTTGTCGCAATTCGCAAGTTACAGACCTGGCCGCCGTTCGGAAAACTCCGGACCTCCGGATCCCGTCCAAGGTTGCCGATCAGCATGACCTTGTTCAAACTTCCACTCATATTTTCCACTCCCGTTCCGGCCAGTTCTCGCCAATATCCCGATTCAAGGCATGTCCACGATGAACGTCAGGACGCCACCGAAACCAGCCGCACCCCAATTCCGAATGGCCAGAACCGCGCAGAATTCCATGACAGTTGAGGTCGATGGCACCTGCGAAAACCGAACGCTTTCCTGTGGCCCCCAGCGCCAATCTGCACCCTCTATCAACAGTAATCCCCGCCATCAACCGAAGATTGCGGCCCGATTCCAAACCCTCGATAGCCCCAGTCGCGCTGATCACGTCAAGACCGCGGTTTTGACGGTTCAATTGCATGGGGACCGGTCGCCCCGGGTTCCGATCACGTCGGTAATTCGGCATGCGGGCAACAGGTCCGGCGGCATGGCATTTCCTCGTGCGCATCGCCCGTCGCCGGTTCCGGACACGTCAAGTCCGGTTGGATTCCGGTCGCCATTCCGGTAGACGAATTCGGATCGAGCACGAAGGGCAAAGGCGATCGATGAGCCAACCTCAGAATCTTGAAATACGAGGGGCCAGGGAACACAATCTCGGGTCGATCGACGTCGATATTCCCCTCCGGAAACTCGTCGTCATCACCGGCGTGTCCGGCTCCGGAAAATCGTCTCTCGCGTTCGACACGATCTATGCGGAAGGACAAAGACGTTACGTCGAAAGCCTGTCCGCTTACGCGCGTCAGTTCCTCAACATGATGCAAAAGCCTGAAGTGGATCACATTTCCGGACTCTCTCCCGCAATTTCGATTGAGCAGAAGTCGACATCGAGGAATCCCCGCTCAACCGTCGGTACGGTTACCGAAATCCACGACTATCTGAGGGTGCTTTTCGCCCGCGCGGGGACGCCGTATTCCCCGGCAACCGGATTGCCCATTGCCGCACAGCAGGTCTCCGACATGGTCGACCGGGTCATGAGCCTCAAGCCGGGAATGCGCGGCCTCGTACTCGCCCCGACTGTCCGCAACCGAAAAGGAGAATATCGAAAGGAGTTTCAGGAACTTGCAAAGCGGGGGTTCCAGCGGGTCAGGGTGGACGGCAAGATATACGACCTTGATTCACCTCCGGAACTCGACAAGAACGTTCGTCATGACATTGACGTCGTTGTTGACCGGGTCGTCATTCGTGACGGAATCGAGCAACGGTTGGCCGACAGTTTCAGAACAACGCTCGACCTGGCTGATGGCATCGCGATTCTTGAAACCGTCCCCGAAGACACCTCCGCACAACCCGAACGAATTGTCTTCTCGGAGAAGTTCGCCTGTCCGGAATCCGGATTCACGATACCGGAGATCGAACCACGCCTTTTTTCGTTCAATGCACCTGCCGGAGCCTGTTCCAAATGCGATGGCCTTGGCACCGAGTCCTTTTTCGACGAAATGCTCGTTGTCCCTGACGCAAACCTTTCCGTCCTGGAAGGCGCGCTCGCACCGGTGTCCCGGAAAAACACGGGCATTTTCAGCGGAATGATCAAGACGCTCGCGGCTGAACTCGATATCGACATCACGGTTCCGTGGCGTGACCTACAAGAAGCACATCGGAACCTGTTCCTGTACGGTTCCGGTGAGCGGACATTCCCGTTTGAATTCAGGCACAATGGCCAATTGCTACGATTCGACCGCCGTTTCGAAGGAATCATTCCAAACCTTCGCAGGCGGTACAAGGAAACCGGATCTTCACACGTTCGCGATGATCTGGAGAGATTCCGGAATACGCGTCGCTGTCAGTCTTGCAGAGGCCAACGCCTCCGGACTGAAGCGCTTGCCGTACGAATCGGTAAACACAATCTCGGCAAAGTGGCAGAAATGACGATCGGACAGGCGCTTGAATGGGTTGCAGGGGTGCCCGCCGATCTGTCCGAACAGCAAAGGGAAATTGCGACCGACGTGCTCAAGGAAATCCGGGAACGATTGGGGTTCCTGGTCAACGTTGGTCTTGACTACCTCACCTTGGCGCGCGCGGCCGGATCGCTGTCGGGAGGGGAAGGTCAGCGCATCAGACTCGCCAGCCAGATCGGATCAGGACTGACCGGAGTTCTTTATGTACTGGATGAGCCGTCCATTGGTCTTCACCAACGCGACAACAACCGGCTGATCGATACGCTGAAGGGACTGCGCGACCAGGGCAATACCGTGATCGTTGTCGAGCACGACGAAGAGGCAATTTGCTCGGCAGACCATGTTCTGGACATGGGTCCGGGGGCAGGTGTTCACGGCGGGCAGGTCGTCGCCCAGGGCACGCCGAACGATATCGCCCAGGATCCGGACTCGATTACCGGGCAATACCTGTGCGGAGTCCGCAAAATCGATATCCGGTCACATCGTCGCCACGGCTCCAGAAAGGCGATCAGGATTTCCGGTGCCACGGGCAACAATCTCAAGGACATTGCGGTTTCGTTCCCGCTCGGCACGTTCATATGCGTGACGGGTGTGTCGGGTAGCGGCAAGTCCACACTGGTCGTTGAAACGCTTTACAGGTGTGCATCACGCGAGATTCATCGCTCGCGCGAGCGCCCTCACAATTACGCATCGATCGAGGGCCTCGAGCTGATCGACAAGGTCATCGACATCAATCAGCAGCCCATCGGCCGGACACCTCGCTCGAACCCGGCAACGTATGTCGGCGCGTTCACACCGATCAGGGACTGGTTTTCCCAGTTGCCGGAATCCCGGGCAAGAGGGTACCAGCCGGGACGGTTTTCATTCAACGTCAAGGGAGGCCGGTGCGAAGCGTGCCAGGGGGGAGGCGTGAAGAAGATCGAGATGCATTTTCTCGCCGATGTGTACGTGACGTGCGAGAGTTGCAAGGGATTGCGCTATAACCGGGAAACCCTGGAAATCAGGTTCAGGGACAGGACGATCGCCGACATCCTGAACATGACGGTCGAGGAAGGAGTGGAGTTCTTCCGTGCGATCCCGTCGATCCGGAACAAACTGGTTGCCCTGAACGAAGTCGGGCTGGGATATATCAAGATCGGCCAGCAAGCGACCACGTTGTCAGGAGGGGAAGCGCAAAGGGTGAAACTGGCCAAGGAACTTGGCAGGCAATCCACGGGCAAGACACTTTACATTCTGGACGAGCCAACGACCGGGCTGCACTTCGAGGATATCCGAAGGCTTCTCGATGTCCTTCACATGCTCGTCGACCAGGGAAACACCGTCATCGTGATCGAACATAACCTGGACGTGATCAAGACCGCCGATCACATTATCGATATCGGTCCCGAAGGTGGCGCGGGAGGAGGCGAGGTCGTCGCGACGGGAACGCCCGAACTCCTGCTTGATCAACCGAACAGCCACACCGGGTTGTACCTGAAAAAAGCTCTGCAACCGCTGCACTTCGCCGCAGCGTGAGCCATCCCGGCGTCCTGGCAAACATTCAACGAAAAAGCATCTATCGGCTGTCCGGCCACTTTGAAATATGAAGCGTGAACCTCGTTCATGACATGACCGCGGTTTCGGGATAGCGATGCCCATCAGCGCAGGCAGTTCGGCTGCGACTCGAGGGAACTCGGAATGTTACCCGGTGTCAGTCAGTGCCGCCCTGAATACAACCGATGCAATCGCTGATTCTCCGTATGTACGAAAGCCGTGATCTGCCAGATCGGTACCGTCGGGGGGAGGTGTCCGATCCTTCGCTGACGCACACGCACCGATCGCAGTGGCTTCAATGCGGAGACGCAGGAGCACCACGTGAAGACTTCCGGCAAAATACC
>JAPOVX010000278.1:0-4405 GCA_026707935.1 Paracoccaceae bacterium | reverse complement strand
CAAAATACCATCGGCCTCCTTGAATGAACCGTTCGCGAGTTCGTCTCGATCAGTCAGTCGAATCCGAATTCACGCACGCGTCCTGTACTTGCGCGAAGGAGCCGCCTTACCGGGGGCAATTGCTAGGAATCCCAGGCTTTGTTAAGGTGACGCCGAAATCCATGCACAATTTCGGCGGCTTCGCCCGCAGTTTTGCTTGCGTCAGGCAGTCTCGGCGATGGTTCGCTCCGGAGGGACTCGCATGCAAGCGGAATCGATTGCGGACTGCGACAGCCGCACCTTCCTGCCGGCGGTGCCGCGTGCCGGGCCGCATTCATCCGGCAACCGGGCACGTGAAGAGTGCGTGTCTGTCGAATCCGGAGGACACCGAAGGTGGTCGTCTGACTCATGGCCGACCGGCACATGATTTCCACCCCGAATCCGGTCGGTTTCGGCACTTGCGGACAGAATCTCCCGGCGACCCTGGACCTCACCAGCCCGTCTACTTCCTATGGGGCTGAACGTACCAGTGCCTGCTGCCTCGGCGACAGGGCCGATTTCACGGAACGCCGCCCTGCGCTGGTTCCGGACCCGTTCAACGGCAGACGAAGTCGGGACCGGTTCGGCAAAGACAAGCCATGACCCCGGTCAGGCAGAGGATCGAGACCTGGTTCGAGGCATTAGCCGTCTTTCTATGCCGGAACAGGTTTCTCGCGATCCTCGCCGTGTTGATCGCCACCGCCGCGGCCGGAAGCGGGTTGCGCCACGTCACCGTCGACACATCGACCGAATCGTTCCTTCACGCAGATGACCCTGTCCTCGTACGATACGAGGAGTTTCGCGCACAATTCGGCCGTGACGACGTGATCATTGTTTCCGCCGAACCGGATGCGTTGTTCACCCGTGGCGCACTGCTGCGGCTGAAGGCACTGCATGAAGACCTGGCAGGGAACGTTCCGCACCTTGCTGACATCACCTCAATGATCAATGCGCGCAGCACCCGGGCGGAGGGCGACCGCCTGATCGTTGGAGACCTCCTGGAAACCTGGCCGGAGTCCGAAGCGGAACTTTCCGAACTTCGCGACCGCGTACTCGCCAACCCGCTCTACCGCAACCTGCTGATCTCGCCCGACGGCAAGGTGACGACGCTGGCACTCGAGTTGTCGCGTTTTTCCGAATCTGGCAACGCGTCCCTCGAATCTGCTCTCGATCTGTTCGACGAGGATTTGCAGGCACAACCGACGGCCGGGAAGCTGACCGATGACGAAATCCACGAAACGCTTGCCGCGATTCAGGACGTCGTTGCCAAACACCATTCGGGGGACTTCATCTTGCGGACCGCTGGTACGCCGGCGGTCACCGACGCGCTCAAGATTGCGCTCCAGGATGACATGAAACGTTTTATCGGGCTTGCTATTGGGATGATTGCACTGCTCTTGTTCGTCATGTTCCGTTCGGTCGCAGCAGTCGTACTGCCGCTATGCGTCGTATTGCTGGCGTTGGTGAGCACGGTCGGGCTGATGGGACATATCGGCACAACCATCAAGTTACCCACGGTCATTCTGCCTTCGTTCCTACTCGCGGTCGGTGTCGGAGCCTCGGTCCATCTGCTCGCGATCTATACCAGGAATGTCCGTACCGGGATCGGGCGTCGGCAAGCCATTGTCGGAGCAGTGGGTCATGCCGGGTTTCCGATCTTGCTGACCAGCCTGACAACAGCGGCGGGACTTGGATCGTTTGCAGCGGCCGAGGTTGCTCCGATCGCAGAACTCGGCCGCTATGCCGCCATCGGTATCCTGATCACGCTCGGTTACACCCTGGTCCTGTTGCCGGCGGGACTTACCCTCGTTCCAAGGCGACGGGGCCAATCCGCTCCCCTCGCCAGCAGTGCCGCGAGAAAGCTGGACGAAGTCCTGATCGCAATTGCGAACTGGAGTGTATCGCATGCCGTGCCGATCGTCGTGGCGTCCCTGGTCATGGCTGCAGTCGGCATCGGCCTGGCGGCTCAACTTCGATTCTCACACGATGTCCTGTCCTGGCTTCCCGATGACTGGCCGGTGCACCGGGCGACTCGCGCCATCGACCGGGACCTCGGTGGTTCAGTTGCACTTGAGGTCGTGCTGGATACGCGCGCCGAGAACGGTCTCCACGACCGGGGAACACTGGTCAGGCTCGACACGCTTGCACGTGAATTCGAGGAGGAGTCGGCCGGCCCCGTCACAGTTGGTGCGGTTCTCTCGGTTGTCGACTTGCTGAAGGAAATCCACAAGGCGCTCAATGAAAACCGGCCAGAGTACTACCGCATTCCGGAAAATCCACGACTGATCCCGCAAGAGTTCCTCCTGTTCGAGAACTCAGGTTCGGATGACCTCGGGGATCTCGTCGATACCCAGTTCCGTCTCGCGCGGTTCACCATGCGCGTGCCCTGGCGGGATACCCTTGTCTACCCACCTTTCATTCGCGATGTCGAGACACGGTTTCGCGGCGTGTTCGGCGACATGGCGGACGTATCGATCACCGGTGTCATGAGCCTGTTGAGCCGAACGCTCGAGGCCGCCATCCGTTCCGCCGCACAAAGCTACCTGATCGCCTTCTGCGTCATTACCCTGATGATGATCGCCCTGATCGGTCGGCTCGGAACCGGCCTGATCAGCATGCTCCCCAACCTCGCGCCGATTGTGCTCACGCTTGCCCTTATGAAGGTCGCCGGAATCCCGCTCAACCTGTTCACCATGCTTGTCGGTTCGATCGCGATCGGGCTGGCCGTCGATGACACCGTGCACTTCATGCATCATTTTCATCGTTACTTCGAGCGCACGGGAAACATCGAGGACTCTGTTCGCAAGACGCTCCTGACGTCCGGACGCGCCATGCTCGTGACATCAATTGTCCTGTCCGCCGGATTTTTCATCTTCTGCCTCGCCGGCATGAAGAACCTGATCGATTTCGGACTGCTGACAGGAGTAACCATACTGACCGCGCTCGTCGCCGATTTTGTACTTGCCCCTGCGCTGATGGCGTTGCGCTATCGCAATATGGCGCCGCTCGGGAATTCAACCGAACCGGGAGAAACGGAATGAAGAAATCTCCTTTAACACCTGTCGTTCTCGCCCTCCTGGTCTTGCTGCCGTGGGCGGCACACCCGGCAGCGAACACGGCCCTGGAAATCATGCATCGAGTCGATGCCCGCGATGAAGGCGACAATCGGACTGCAAGGCTTACGATGACGCTGATCGACCGGAACGGCCGGGAGCGAACCCGGTCGCTGGAGACGTTTTTCAAGTACCGGGGACGGGACCGGCTGAACCTGATGTTCTTCCTTGCGCCCGCAAACGTGCGAAATACCGGTTTTCTGACGTATGATTACCGGACTCCCGAACAGGATGACGACCAGTGGCTGTACCTGCCCGAACTGCACAAGACCAAGCGGATTGCCAGCGCCAACAAGTCGCAATCCTTCATGGGGACCGATTTCTCCTACGTCGATATGACCCGGCGCGTGCTTGAGGAGTGGAACTACAAGCTGCTGGGCGAACGCGAGGTTCGCGGAAAGAAGGCCTGGCTCGTTGAAGCGACACCGGCCTCCAGGATCGTTGAACGGCGCTACGGCTATTCGAAGTCGGTGCTGTTCGTACGCCAGGACATCCACATGGTTGTCAGGGCAGTTCACTGGCTTTCCGAGGGTGGCCGGCTCAAGTACCTGGACATCAAGGCGCTGAAAAGGATCGACGGCATATGGACAGCGACCGAACTCGACATGCGGACCGTGCGCAACAAGGAGACGTTGCATCGCACCGTGATGCGTTTCGAAGATGTTCGTTACGGCCAGGATCTTGACGAGGGTCTGTTCAGCCTGAGGCAGCTCGAGAAGGGAACCTGAACGGCGTCATGGCGTTTCGCCTGGTACTTGTCCTGCTTCTCGTGGCCGGCCCAGGACTAGGCCAGACTTCACTTGAGCTGGCGCTCGAAGGGTTCGAGGATGGGCCGGCAACCGTGCGCCCCGACGACATTGACGACATTCTGGACGATTTCGACGCCGAGCCAACACCGGGTCCGACCGAACCGGATGCTTCGGGCGCGCTGCCCGCCTGGCTCCGGCTCGGCGCTACGCTGGAAGAGCGGATGATCATCAATCTTGCGCACGATGCTCCCCAGTCCGGAGACGTCGATCATCGCGGTCTATCCTCCCTGCGTTCGCGCCTCGATGTTGAAGCCGACGTGGAGCTGGGCCGGGATTGGCGAGGACGTGCCACCGGACATGCCTGGTTCGATCTTGCCTTTCATGCAAACGGGCGGCGCAGCTACCCGCGCGGGTTTCTCGACGCGTATGAGCGCGAGGCGGAACTCGGTGAACTCTTTGTGCAAGGGTCGCTGGGGGAGAACATCGACGTGACGCTGGGACGCCAGGTGGTGATCTGGGGCCGGT
>JAPOVX010000274.1 GCA_026707935.1 Paracoccaceae bacterium | reverse complement strand
ATCTGTTGGCCCTTCGACGGGAAGGACGGACCCATGGGCCGGGCGCCACTTTGCGTCGCCCATCGCGGAGAGCGTCTGGCAACCTGCGTACAGTCCTTGAGCGAGCAGAACGCCGTCTTTGCCGGATTTCAGGATGGTGCCGTTCTCTTGGCCGAGCTTGATGAATTCAAGGAGTCGATTGTCATTCGAGGTTCTACGGGCGCCGAAGTTACAGCCATCGCTGTCACCAATTCCCTGTCGCATGTGTTGATCGGCGATGCGAAGGGCGGTGTTCTCTGGACGACACTATGGGCAGGAAACACGCATGCGCGGACTGTTTGATCCCAATCGCCCCGATCCGAAGTCTGTGCGTCGAATCAAAATGCTCATTGCGGAGCGGTTCGGGTTCCCTGAGAGCACGACACTCGCTGTGGCGGAGCTGCGCTGCCACGAGCCGGGTTGTCTGCCGGTCGAGACAGTCATCACGGCACGTGAGGCCGATGGGTCCATGCGGGATTGGCGGGTCGCCAAACCTCTGAGCGAAGTTGAACGCGCCGATATCGAAATACTGGGCCGCCAACCGTGACCAGCCCGCCGCGCCAGCCTCGCCGAAGCGGACTTCGAGACATTCGCCCCCGACTGGCCTGGCTTTGGAACGAACGTCAAGCCACGTATCGACTGGACTCGATCAGCGACCTCGCCGAGTTCTTCACCGTGTCGCCTTTGAGCGTCTAGCGGACGCTGAACCGGCGAGTAGCCCCTTGCCGTGCGTTTTCGCCCCCTTGTATGACAGCACTCATGAAAAGAATTGAATCAAGCTATCCACACCTGTTGCTGGCGATGCGGAGCCTTGGCGATGACCGGCAGGTACTGCATGGCCACGGGCTGATCCTCTGTGCATGACCTTCGTCGAGAAGAAACGCGAACCGTTGCCTTCGTCCTACAAGAGAGTTGGAGGCCGCTCGGCAACCAATAGGCAGTGGTGCGATCAAGTAGTTCTTTCCAGATGACCGTGCGCCCGTCATTGAACAGTTCTTGGGTGCGTTTCCAGCCGTCAACGCACAGCGGCTTGCATCCGTGTGCAAGATTTGAATAGTTGCGCTCGCATCGCGTTTCAGGTTTCATTTTCTCCCAGTACGCGACAAGTTCGTTTTCCTGACCGAGCCAGCCGATTGAGCGATTCTTTTCCATCGGATAATCCGAGACGTGTTGTGCCGTCCCGATTGCCGAATTGAATTTTCTGCTGAAGGTTCTCCGGCAAGCGATTGGGCAGGACGCTCTCTGTCAAGAGGCGGCTGGACTTTCGATTGAAAAGGAGTCGATGTACCGTCGGCATAGGCAACTCGAAATTTGATAGCGAGGCGAAGATGGGGAAAGCTGGTCACGGGCGATTTTTCGAGGATTTTCGGTTGGGCGAGACGATCGAACACGCCGTACCGAGGACCTTATCCGGCGGAGAAAGGGCGCTCTATCACGCACTCTATCCGTCGCGGTTTGCAATTCATTCCTCGGACGAATTTGCCCGCGCCTGCGGGCTCACCGCGTCCCCGTTCGACGAGCTTGGCTGTTTTCACGTCGTGTTTGGTCGATCGGTACCGGATATTTCACTGAATGCGGTGGCCAATCTCGGCTATGCGGAATGCCGCTTCCTGCGCCCGGTATTCCCCGGGGACACCCTGAAATCCACATCGGAAGTCATCGGGTTGAAGCAGAATTCGTCGGGGAAGACCGGAATTGTCTGGGTCAGGACGCGCGGGGTGAACCAGCACGAAGAAACTGTCGTCGAATTCGTTCGTTGGGTGATGGTCCGCAAGCGGGATCACGGGTCGCCGCCTCCCGGCGCATCGGCTCCCGCGCTTGCGGCCTTTGTCAGTCCGTCCGAATTGCCGGTCCCCGATGGGTTGGACTTCCGGAATTATGACTTTGTCCTCGCTGGCGAACCCTATCGCCTGGGCGACTACGAACCGGGCGAAACGATCGATCATGTTGATCGGATCACGATTGAAGAGGCCGACCACATGGCGGCGACCCGCCTTTGGCAGAACACTGCCCGCGTCCACTTCGATTCGACGCTTCGGGAAGACGGCAGGCGCCTGATTTACGGCGGGCATGTCATCAGCCTTGCCCGCAGCCTTTCGTTCAACGGACTTGCCAATGCGCAGTTCATTGCGGCCGTTAACGCCGGATCGCATGTTCATCCATGCTTCGCGGGCGACACGGTTCGGGCATGGAGCCACGTCCTGGACATCGCCCGAACGCCTGCCCCCGGGGTCGGGGCGCTGAGGCTTCGACTCGTCGCGGCGACCGCCGATACCGAGGGGACGGTTCTCAGGGACGAATCCGGCCGGTATCGTCCCGGTATTCTCCTCGACTTCGACTGTTGGGCATTGGTTCCCACGTGACCGGTGAGACGGGATACCTGGTTCGGAAGGCGTCCACCGCAGGGCGTCGGTCTGAACCGGAAACAGTTGCGGGTCCGTGAGACCGGGCCTCTGGACCAAAAGCGTCAAGACAAGGTCCGTATCCGGCACCGGGGACCCCGCGCGGCGTCGATCAGTGTCGGAATGCCGATTGGTTCCGGACGGGCAGGGGTGCCGCAAGGGTGGTAACTCCGCCCACGCCAGTGGCAATTCCCGTACGGCGACCTGAACATTGATCGTGTTTTTTCGGTTTCGCTCGGCACGTACTTCGCTATTTTGGGAAGCGTGCCGGATCGGAGATTCCGGACACGGAGAGGACCCGAATGAAAAGACCTGACCGGAATGCTCGGCCATTGTCTCCACACTTGACCATTTACCGGCCCCAGATCAATTCGGTCACATCGATCTTCCACCGGATAACGGGAGTCGGGCTCGTTCCCGGAGCTGCACTCGTCGTCTGGTGGTTGCTGGCCGCATCGACCGGTGACGAGTATTTCGAATTCGCCAACCGTGTCATGTTGTCTTGGCCTGGCCGGCTCGTTCTTGTCGGTTCGTTGTGGGCGTTGTGTTATCATCTGTGTACCGGAATCCGGCATCTGTTTTGGGATACAGGTGCCGGATATGCCATTCCGGAGATCAACCTGTCGGGATGGGTGGTTGTGGCTTCGTCATTGATCCTGACCGCGTTGGTCCTCGCCGCCGCGGTTCTTTGAACTGGGGAGCTGGCAATGAGCTACAGGACGGACAGGCAGCGCGCTTTCGGGCTAGGTGCTTCGGGAGAAGGCGTGCATCATTGGTGGCAGCAGCGGGTTTCGTCGATCGCACTGATCCCGCTGGTTATCCTGTTTTCCTGGACGCTTGTTCCCCTGATCGGTGGCCCAAGGGACGAAATCGTGGCCGCCTTCGGCAATCCGTTCAATGCGCTCGTTGCGGTCTTGTGCGTGATGGCTGTCTTTTGGCACCTCAAGCAGGGACTTCAGGTCGTGATCGAGGACTATGTGCACCACCGGCTGGCACTTGCGGCGCTGTCGATCATTTCCGAACTGTTTTGCTGGCTTTTTGGTGTGATCGGTGTTTTTTCGGTGGCAAGAATGGCCTTTGGCGGGTGAAGCGGACGATCGGGGACAGTTGCCTTGGCCGCGTATGAATGCACAGAGCACGCCTACGATGTCGTTGTGGTCGGGGCTGGAGGATCCGGATTGCGGGCCACCCTCGGCATGGCGGAACAAGGTCTGCGAACGGCATGCGTGACGAAGGTCTTTCCGACGCGATCCCACACTGTTGCCGCGCAGGGCGGCATCGCGGCTTCGTTGGCGAACATGGGTCCCGATCATTGGCAGTGGCACATGTACGACACGGTCAAGGGATCGGACTGGCTCGGCGATGTCGATGCAATGGAATACCTGGCCCGGGAAGCGCCCGCCGCGGTCTACGAGCTTGAGCACTACGGGGTTCCGTTTTCCCGAACCGAGGACGGAAAGATTTACCAGCGTCCCTTCGGTGGTCACACCACGGAGTTCGGGGAAGGGCCGCCGGTGCAAAGAACCTGTGCGGCGGCCGACCGTACGGGTCACGCGATTCTCCACACGCTCTACGGACAGGCGCTCAAGCACAACGCGGAGTTCTTCATCGAGTACTTCGCCGTTGACTTGATTGTTTCCGGGGACGGGTCTTGCCAGGGAATCCTCGCCTGGAAGCTCGATGACGGCACGATGCACCTGTTCAACGCCAGGATCGTCGTCCTTGCGACAGGCGGATACGGCCGGGCTTACTTTTCGGCCACCTCTGCCCATACATGTACCGGCGACGGAAACGGCATGGTTGCCCGTCAGGGCCTCCCGCTCCAGGACATGGAGTTCGTGCAGTTTCATCCGACAGGAATTTACGGTGCCGGCGTCCTGATTACGGAAGGCGCACGCGGGGAGGGAGGCTACCTGACCAATTCCGAGGGCGAACGGTTCATGGAACGGTATGCGCCGACCTACAAGGACCTGGCCTCGAGAGACGTCGTTTCCCGGTGCATGACACTGGAAATTCGTGAAGGAAGAGGAGTCGGAAAAAACGCCGACCATCTGCATCTTCACCTTGATCATTTGCCACCGGAGGCGTTGGCCGAGCGGCTGCCGGGGATTTCCGAGAGTGCCAGGATCTTTTCGGGAGTCGATGTGACCCGGGACCCGATTCCGGTGCTGCCGACCGTTCATTACAACATGGGGGGGATACCGACGAATTACTGGGGTGAAGTGCTCGACCCGGTCCCCGACGACCATGACCGGGTCTTCCCGGGTCTGATGGCGGTTGGCGAGGCCGGATGCGCCAGCGTCCACGGCGCCAACAGGCTCGGATCCAATTCGCTGATTGACCTTGTCGTGTTCGGGCGGGCTGCAGCCGTGCGCGCTGCTGATGTCATCGAGCGCGATGCACCTGATCGACCCATGGACGGTTCGTCCATCGAGCGGGCGTTTGATCGGTTCGACGCCTTGCGTTACGCTGACGGCGCTGTTCCCACGGCTGCGCTTCGCCTTGAGATGCAGAAAACGATGCAGGAGGACGCGGCTGTATTCCGGACCGACGGGACACTTGCCGCCGGATGCGCCAGGATGAACGAGGTGGCGTCAAGGCTCGACGACATCGGCGTAACGGACCGCTCCCTCATCTGGAATTCAGATCTGATGGAAACCCTGGAACTCACCAACCTGCTGCCGAACGCACTCGCGACGATTGTCAGTGCCGAAGCACGGAAGGAAAGTCGCGGCGCCCACGCACATGAGAACTATCCCGAACGCGACGACGTCAACTGGAGGAAGCATACGCTAGCCCGCATTGACGGAACCGGCGTTCGCCTCGACTACCGGAATGTTCATGTCGAACCACTCGTCGGTGAGAAAGACGGCGGTATCGAATTGTCGAAGATCGCGCCGAAGGCCAGGGTGTACTGAACATGGAGAGAGCATTCGCCTTGGTCCTGGTGCTGGCTACCGGGCTGGCGTTTGCGGGTTGCGGGACCGAAGAACCCTTGAGCGTGGAGGAGGCGATGGTCGAATGTGCGGGCAAGGCGAGACACGCGACAAGGCCTACGGCAGCTGTCACGGTGGGAGTCAATTCCGAGGGTGCCGTGAGCAGCGGTTTCATTATCGGTGTTACCGACGACTTTCTGGCTGGCCGGGACCCTGAGGTCGTCTACCGGGATTGCGTTGTCAGGCGTTCCGGCAAAGAGCCGACCCGGCCATTCGAGGAATGAAAATTCCTGCCGGGAATTCGTCTGCGGCGGGAAGTTCGTTTACTTCGGCGGCGGTTCGTGGGAAGCCACATTCAGGGTCCGAGCCATTTGATCTAGGCCTGGCGGGCCGAGCGGGAGATTGAGTCATGGTGGAATTCACACTGCCGCGGAATTCCAGGGTCAAGGTAGGCAAGACCTGGCCCGCACCGGACACGAATGGCCGGACTCGCAGGCTCAGGATCTACCGGTGGGATCCGGAATCCGGGGAAAACCCCAGGATCGACACATACAAGCTCGATGTCGACACGTGCGGACCGATGGTCCTGGATGCCTTGATCGCGATCAAGGACGGTATCGACCCCACGTTGACCTTTCGCCGGTCCTGCCGGGAAGGGATTTGCGGGTCATGCGCGATGAACATCGACGGGGTCAATACGCTGGCCTGTACGTTCGGCCTCGATCAGGTAAAGGGAGATGTCAGGATCTACCCATTGCCGCACATGCAGGTGATCAAGGACCTTGTGCCCGACCTCACGCACTTCTACGCCCAGCACGCGTCGGTCAAGCCGTGGCTGGAGACCCGGACCAGCGAACCTCGGCAGGAGTGGAAACAGTCCATTGACGACCGCCGGAAGCTGGACGGCCTGTACGAATGCGTCATGTGTGCCTGTTGCTCGACGAGTTGCCCAAGCTACTGGTGGAACAGCGATCGCTACTTGGGGCCGGCGGCACTTCTTCACGCATATCGATGGATAATCGACAGCCGCGACGAAAGCACGGGCGCCCGGCTGGATGACCTTCAGGATCCGTTTCGGCTGTATCGGTGCCACACGATCATGAATTGCACGCGAACCTGTCCCAAGTCGCTGAACCCGGCCAAGGCGATCGCGGAAATCAAGAAAAAACTGGTCGAGAGAAACATCTGAGGCCCGGGAATTTTGGAACGTGACTTTTGGAAATCACACTTCGATTTCCACTCTCGGTACCCTTGGCGCTGACGTAGAGATCGTAACTCGGTTGCGGCATCGGCCCGCCATTCCGTTTCAATGCCGAGTGATGTGATCGCGTTGCAGAACCGTGGCCCGATGAAGCCTTCGGCCGCTCGCGTCCGACAAACGGAGCGGAGACACCGGAGTGATCGGACCTCCTTGAAGGGTCCGCCAGCGTATCATCCTGTTTTCCCTGCACGAAACCTGGCGGCGAACCGCATGCATGTGACCGCCAGCCACGGTGCCAGGACTGAACGCGATCAGAATCATGTCAAAGGGCGTTCTTCGAGCGCGAACTCGGACGAATCAAGCGGCCTTTGCGTGTGCCTGGTATTCAGGGAGGGTTTCCGGCCTGGGATATAGGATGTTCATCGGAACCGATCTTCCGTCAGACTGGACGAGACGGACATGCTTGCGCGTCATCAGTCGTGGCCTGACGACACCGCACGAATGCGAAATGATCTGTACTTCCTTGATCAACTTCCTGCAGTAACTTGCGACCCTGACCGATTTTTCAGCGGGATTCAGGCCTTTCTGAAGCCTGGCATTGTGCGTCGTGATCCCTGTCGGGCAAGTGTTCTTGTTGCATTTCAGGGATTGAATGCATCCAAGCGCGAACATGAACCCTCGGGCAGACGTGACGAAGTCCGCTCCCGTGGCGAGCGCCCATCCAACTTCTGCGGGAGTGACCAGCTTGCCCGAGGCTATGACACGGATCCGTTCATTCAATCCGAATTTGTGCAAGGTGTCGGACAACATCGGAAGTGCCTCCTTTACAGGCAACCCGACATTGTCGATCAACGGCATCGGAGCGGCACCCGTCCCGCCGTCTCCGCCATCGACAGTGATAAAGTCCGGTGCGCTCTCTATGCCGCGCTCGTGAATTTCGGTGCACATATCCTCCAGCCAATCGATGTCGCCAACGACCGACTTGAACCCTGCGGGTTTTCCGGAAACTTCCCGAATATGCGCGATCATGTCGAGAAGCTGGGTGACCGTCCTGATTTCCGGGTGGCGGTTGGGCGAAATCGAATCCTCTCCTTCCTTGATTCCCCGGATCTTGGCGATTTCCGCTGTGACCTTCGCGCCGGGCAGAATGCCGCCCTTGCCCGGTTTTGCGCCTTGGCTGAGCTTCAATTCGAACATCCGAACCGATTTGTGTGCCGCGACCTCCCTGAGCCCGTCATCGCTCAGGCTGCCGTCTGGATTGCGGACGCCGTACTTTGCGGTTCCGATCTGAAAAACGATATCGCATCCCCCCTCAAGATGGTGAGGTGACAGGCCGCCTTCCCCGGTATTGAGCCAGCAGCCGGCCTGCGCTGCGCCGCGCGACAGTGCCTTGACGGCTGGTGTGGACAGGGCCCCATAGCTCATCCCGGAGATGTTGAAGAAGGACGGTGCAACGTAGGGATTCCGACAATAAGGACCAATTTCCATCGGCACCATATCGACGGCGTCTTCTGTCAAAGTGGGGAAAGCGCAATTGACGAAAATGACCGTACCGGTCGGCGTCAGGCTTTTCGTCGATCCGAACGCCACTGTATTATTGGAATCCCTTGCCGAACGATCGACCCATTCGCGTTCGGCGCGGTTGAACGGCATTTCTTCTCGGTCCATGGCAAAAAAGTACTGGCGGAAAAATTCGCCGAGCATCGAAAAGACGTATCGAAATCGCCCGATGACAGGATAATTCCGCCTGACTGCGTCGCGGGTCTGAGAGATGTCCATGACAAAAAGGCCGAGCGCGATGGCGACGCCGAGGCCAACGCAAAATATGAACAACGCGGACATGAACTGCAGCCCGCCGGCCAGCAAACTATCAATAAACATGGGAATCTTCCCCCGACTGATCCAGACCACCTACAGGCCGACCACGTGGATGTGTAAGAGAACGTACCTGAATACTCAATGCCGCCGTCTTCGCTTCAGCGTGAACTCGGGTTTCAAAGAAAATTTCGACCGCCCAATCGTGGTGACCGCCGGTGACTTCGTGCCGGCCGCCAGCCTTCTGAAAGCCGTTCGTTTTAGCCCGGCAAGAAACGCATGTTTGTAAAATATTGGAATTCGACGTCACGCGTCGCAAGTCGTTGCGTCCACGGTTGTCCCGGGTGAGAATTCGAGCGGAATTCGGTTGGTCTGGTTCTCTCAGGCCGCCGTGCGTTCGTCGTCGGACTCGAACAATGCGACGATGTCGTTCATGATCAGGTTTATCTTGAAGTCCCTGGGTGAATAAACCCGGGCAACGCCCAACCGGAACAGGACATCCACGTGATCGTCGGGAATGATTCCTCCGACAACGACCGGAACGTGGGTAAGGCCGGCGTTTCTCATGCGCTCGATGACGTCTTTCACCAGGGGGATGTGGGATCCCGACAGGATCGACAGGCCGAGAATGTGCGCGTTCTCGGCCCTGAGTCTCTCGACGATCTCGTCCGGCGCGAGGCGAATGCCGTCATAGGCAACATGGATACCGCAATCGCGGGCCCGCGCGGCAATTTGCTCGGCGCCGTTCGAATGGCCGTCAAGGCCGGGCTTCCCGATCAGCATCTTGAGCCGCCGGCCCAGGCTGTCTGACACGGCATCGACCCGGGAACGGAGTTCATCCAGCCCCTCGACGGAGTTCGATACCGAAGCGCTGACGCCGGTCGGCCCGCGGAATTCGCCGAATACCGAACGCATCACGTCGCCCCATTCACCAGTCGTAACGCCGGCACGGGCAGCTTCGATCGACGGCGGCATGATGTTGGCCCCTGACTCGGCCGCCGCACGGAGGGAACGCATCGCGGCAGCATGCGCTTTCGCATCCCGCGACTGTCGCCATGTGTCCAGTCGTTCGATCTGGTCAGCCTCGGCAGAACTGTCAGGCACCAGAAAACTGCTTTCTCCTGCCGAGAGCGGGCTTGACTCGCCGTCGACATGAAGGTTGACGCCGACAACGGCAGATTCCCCGTTTTCGATACTCGAGATTCGTTCCGAGTGACTCTCGACCAGGCGATTCTTCATGTACTCGATCGCGGCAACCGCGCCGCCCATTGCCTCAATCTGCCCGAGTTCAGTCCTCGCTTCGGTTTTCAGCGTCTCGACCTTGTGCCCGATAGCAGGGTTTCCGTCGAAAAGGTCCTCGTATTCCAGGAGATCGGTTTCGTGAGCAAGAATCTGCTGCATGCGCAGGGACCACTGCTGGTCCCACGGACGGGGAAGGCCAAGTGCTTCATTCCACGCCGGCAGTTGGACAGCCCGGGCCCTGGCCTTTTTTGACAGCGTAACCGCGAGCATTTCGAGGAGGATTCGATAGACGTTGTTTTCCGGTTGCTGTTCGGTCAGGCCAAGGGAGTTGACCTGCACACCGTACCGGAATCGGCGGTATTTCGGATCATCGACACCATACCGGTCTGAACAGATTTCGTCCCAGAGTTCGACGAAGGCACGCATTTTGCACAACTCGGTGACGAACCGTACGCCGGCGTTGACGAAAAACGAAACCCTGCCGACGACCCCGGGGAATTCTGCCGATGAAATCCCGGACTTCACGTCGTCGAGAACAGCGATCGCCGCGGCAAGGGCGAACGCGATTTCCTGTTCAGGTTTCGCGCCGGCTTCCTGGAGGTGGTACGAACAAATGTTGATCGGGTTCCATTTCGGCATTTCCCTGAAGCAGTAGGTCGTTACGTCCCTGGTCAGGCCGAGGCTCGGCGACGGAGGAAAAATATAGGTGCCTCGTGAAAGGTATTCCTTGATGATGTCGTTCTGAACGGTTCCGGTCAGCCGGGAGATCGCCACGCCCTGTTCCCGCGCCGCCTCGATGTAGAGCGCCAGGATCCACGGCGCCGTGGCATTGATCGTCATCGAGGTGTTCATGTGCTCGAGCGGGATTCCGTCAAACAGTGCCCGCATGTCGCCGAGGTGACATATCGGAACGCCCACCTTGCCGACCTCACCCCTGGCCAGAACATGGTCACTGTCGTATCCGGTCTGGGTCGGGAGGTCGAAAGCGACCGAAAGACCCGTCTGTCCCTTTGCGAGGTTGTCCCGGTACAACCTGTTGGAAGCGGCCGCGGTTGAATGCCCCGCATAGGTCCGAAAAAGCCAAGGCCTGTCCTTCGTACCAGAGCTCATTTTTCAATCCTCGGTTGACGTAACCGGTTCGTGGCGGCGACTGTGAACTTCTAGCACTCCGAATGTGCCGTGCAACAGCTACCCGCACAGAGCCTGGCGCGGTTGGTCGTACAAGAGTGAGCGAACTTCGACGGGTGGTGCCAAATGACGTCGACATCGACAAGCTGCGGGATGAGATCATCAGAAGATTGACAGGACAGTTTCGGAGGTGCGGGATCAGCCATGATTGGCAACGATCTCATACTCCCCTGTTGCGCAATAATAACAACAGGTTATCGAATGATCTTAATCCATCGTAACATATGATCCTGAAATTTGCGGGACGAGAATTGCTGTCAATGCCGCCTGAAACGGCCAATCGAATCCGGTGCGGAGCACTTTGACGATCACGCCTTCGCCGAAGGGGAAAATTCGGAAGATGCGCGTCGGTCGACGAACGCCAGTTTGAAGACTTGCCGGAAATCGACCGGCCCAAAGTCGAGATTGCGGCCAGCGATCTTGCGTTCACGATACCTGGACTTGGGGCAAATGGTATCGAAACGGTGGAGTCGCAACCTCCGAAAGTCAAATCCGTGCCCTGATCGAGCGATGTCGGCAGGGGCGAGGTCCGAAGACTGCTTGATGAATTGGAGATGCATGCTGCCGGCACAAACACCTCGACCGATGGACCGGGGATTTTTCCTTTTGCACGATTGCGGAATGTTCATCCGGTACTGACACCATCAGGCGTTCGATCACAGACTCCCGAAACTGGCGGTCTCAGCCCTGCAGGTTGTCGCGCCGGTCATCTGGGCCGTGCGCTGCCACCCTGGCGGCCTCGAGAGCTGATACGATGCCGGCGTCGGTCCGGGGTTGAAGCGGTCGGTCACCTTTCCCCCTGGCAGTTACGGTGGTCGACATTACCGCAACCGGTTCGGGGGAGGCTCATGCCTTCTGGAGTTCATTCGGCGTGACTATGTGCGCATCCTCGCGACATCGGGCTGCCGGGGCCACCAAAAGAGACGGACGCGTGGGAAGTGTGGTTCCAGACAGCTCGGGTTCACTTGCACGCGACCCAGGTTTCAGCCCACCGATGGGCACAAGTGATTTGGGAGAGCCCTTTCGGAAAATTGCGGTGTCTCGGCCGAAAACCATGATTGCATGTCGCAACAGTTGACGCGTTATGCGGACGAAGCAACCACCATTCATCAACGGCCTTGAAAGCCATGCTACCCGGTCGTCGTCAGCCTAAGGCCAACTGCACCCACCATGATCAACGCGATAAAGACGTAGTGATAAACAGCGAGCCGATCTCCGAAAACAAGCATGCCCAGGGCGGTCGCGCCGATAATTCCGACTCCGGCCCAAATCGAATATACGATGCCGACAGGCAAGTCTCGCAGAGCGGGCGCAAGCGCCCAGAAACAAAGGGAATAGCAGAGGATTGAAAGCGAACCCCATTGCCATTTCGAGAAACCGTCCGACAACTTGAGAAGAAACGTCCCCGTGACTTCAAGGCCAATTGCAACGGTCAAGTACAACCAGGCGTTCATTCAGTATCTCCACAGTTGGTTCCGTTCCGGTCCCAGCCCGAGGTTCAACAGCAGCCATTTCCAAACCGGGCGTGGATCCCGGGTGGAGGAAATTGGAAGGTATCGGGATTTGTTGGCTCCTTGCTCCCGGCATTCCGCGCCGGAAACGACTGGAATTCCTTCGGAGCCGGTACGTAATCCGGCTATCCGCCTGGTGCAAGGCCCGTTGAGGGTTGGCGCCGTCGATCAACTGGAGCGGAGCAGTGCCCGACAATGGGTCGGTCAACCGCGCAGCCCGACCTCCTCCTTTTCCCTTCGTGGGTTCCGAGAATCAGCGACGATCAGTGGCACCAGGGGCTGCGGTAAAAGGAGTTGCCATTTTGAATCAAACGACCAGGCTGTCGAGGCAGGATAAGCTGAAGCCAGTCGGGGATCCATGTCCGAGGGAGGAAAGGCCTGATGAAACGCGCATTAATCGCGCATCGGTTTGCCATGCATCGTGAACTGCTTTGAAGCACATGTGGATTGATTGATGAAGACAGAGAAATATGCCTTAAAAGGCATGTTAAACACCATAAGATGCTCTTGAATGACGATGACCGCGAAAAACCTGCTGACCATTGCCCCGCCCTACGAGGCTGAACAGGCGATCAGGCGCCTGGGGATCAACCTGCGCATTGCCCGTCTGCGGCGCAATCTGACGATCGAACAGGTCGCGAAAAAGATCGGGACCGGACCGCGTGCGGTCATGGGCGCGGAAAAGGGAAAGCTGACCACCGGCATCGCCGTCTATTGAGCCTTGCCCTTGAAGCAGATCGCACGGGAATCACGCTAATGGAAACATTCGAATTAGCGTGATTATGGGAACCAAACGGTTATGT